>NZ_JBFUIU010000018.1:0-32744 GCF_056401695.1 Variovorax sp. P4_D9 | reverse complement strand
GCGCCGATCACCAGCACCTTGCTGCCGAGCCCGACCCGGCCCGACTGCACCGCATGCAGCCCGACCGCCAGCGGCTCGATCAGGGCGCCCTCGCGGGCGCTCACCGCACCGGGCAGCCGGATTGCCTGGCCGGCCGGCACCTTGACGTATTCGGCCAACGCGCCGGGGCGGTTCGGGCTGAAGCCGGTCAGCCGGTTGTTCGGGCAGATCATGCCGAGGCCCTCGCGGCATTCCCGAAAACCCTCATCGGTGCAGCTCCGGCAGGCATTGTTGGGCAGCGCGGTGACGCGCTCGCCGACCTTCCAGCCGGCCGCGCCGCTCTCAACAACCTCGCCGGCGAACTCGTGGCCCAGCACCGTGCCCTCCTTGACCGTGAACAGGCCCGGATGCGTGGCGTGCAGGTCGGAGCCGCAGACGCCACAGTAGTGCACCCGCAGCACCAACTCGCCGGCGCCGGCCTGGGGCAGCGGCAGTTCCTCGATGGCCAGCAGGCGGTCGCTGCCGCGGAAGACGGCGGCCTTCATTGGGCGGGGGTTTCGAAGCGGGCGGGCATGGCCGCAGTCTGGTGGCGCGGGCGGCAACTTTCTTGCGTCTAGCCGCTGACCTGCAGCCTCTGGGCGCAAGACGAATCCGCCCTGCCTCGCCTAGGCTCGGGCCATGGAACTGAAGGACAAGGTGGTGATCGTCACCGGTGGCGCCAGCGGCATCGGGGCCGCGATGGCCCGGCGCTTCGTGCGCGAAGGCGCGCGGACCGTGCTGGTCGCGGACCGCCACGGTGCGCAGGCCGCGGAGCTGGCCGGAGGCATCGGCGCCCATGCGGCCGGAGTCGACGTCACGGTCGAGGCCGAGCTGCTGCGCCTGATCGACCAGACCGAGGCCCGGCATGGTCCGATCGACCTGTTCTGCTCCAACGCCGGCATCACGGCCCACGGCGGGCCGGAGCTGCCCGATGCCGACTGGCAGCGCGTGATGGCGGTCAACTTGATGGCCCATGTGCACGCCGCCCGCGCGCTGCTGCCGCGCATGCTGGCGCGCGGCAGTGGTTACCTGCTGCAGACCGCGTCGGCGGCCGGGCTGCTGTCGCAGTTCGATGCGCCCTATGCGGTCAGCAAGCACGCCGCAGTGGCCTTTGCCGAATGGCTGTCGATCACCTATGGCGGGCGCGGCATCGGCGTCAGCTGCCTGTGCCCGGGCGGGGTCGACACGCCGCTGCTCGGCGCCGAGGCGCCAGCCCGCCGCGCGCTGATGGCCGAAGGCATCGTGAGCGCCGACGCGGTCGCCGAGTCGGTGGTCGAGGGCCTGCGCGAGGAGCGCTTCCTGATCCTGCCGCAGCCCTTCATCCGCGAGCAGATGCAGCGCAAGGCGGCCGATACCGACCGCTGGCTGCGCGGCATGCGGCGCTGGCAGGACGGGCTGGACGGCGGCGCCTGACGGCCCTTCTCAGGACGCCCTGAAGAGACGGTTGTATTCGAACAGCCGAACGACGCGCGCCGTGATCTTGCGGCAGTCCGGATGCAGCGGATTGACCAGCGCGGCACGCTCCTCCGGCACGACGACCGAAGGCACGAGCAGGATCGGCGAGCGCAGCGACGCCAGCCAGGCCGAGCCGACCTTGACGCTCGCGCGCCCGGCCGGGACGGCCGACCAGGTGGGCGGCAACGCGGCGAAGTCGGTCTCTTCGCGCCGCGCCCAGACCGCGTCGGGCACATCGAGTTCGACGAGATACCGGTTCAACGGCAGTCCGGCGTCGTCGATGTGGGCGGCGGTCTCGAGCACCGCGAGAGAAATCGACGGTGCGGTGTAGAGCACGGGCTCGCCGACGTCGTTCCAGCGGCCCGGGTTCCTGGCAGCGCCGGCACCGCTGCGATCGTCGGCAGGGTATTGGCGCGTCTCGGCGGCGATGCGCCACAGTTTCACTGGTACGCGCCGCTCTCGATGGAACCCAGCAGGCGGGCGACGACCTCGACGCCGGTCGGCGTGTCGATCAGGTCCGCCGGCTTGCGGCCGCCGAGGGCGGGCTGCGGCCGCTCGATCCACAGGCCCAGCCAATGCGCGGGATCGAAGCCCTTGGCCTCCGGCGCCGTGCTGTTGTCGGCGATGCCCTGCGCGATGCCGAGCAGCTTGATCATGCCAACCGCCGCCTGGCCGCCGCGTCCGGTCACCCGCTCGCCGGCCGCGGCCTTTTTCTCGGCTGTGGCCTTGGGCACGCCCAGTATCGTGAAGATGCGGGAGGTCGCGACGTCCATGCGCTTGGACAGGTCCTTGATGAAGCTGCCCTGCACGCCCAGCCGCTCGATCTCGACGATTTCCATCGGCGTGGCGCTGGAGACGGCACGCACGTAGGCATCGACGCCATCGGCGCTGCGATAGACGAGGACGCTCGAAGCTGAAGCTGACATGGCCACCCCCTTTGTCTATATCAAGACCAATTGTAGTCTCTTCGTAGACAAATCGCACCCGGCTCAGTTCGGTGCCGACTTCCGCCCCAGCGCCGTGCTCAACATGATCTTCCCGGTGGCTCGCCGGTCGGCCACCAGCCGCAGCGCCTCGGCCGCGCGCTCTAGCGGATAACGGCCGGTGATCATCGGTCGGATGCGTCCCTCGGCCAGCCAGCCCAGCAGTTCCTGCATCAGTTCGTCGTAGCGCTGCGGCTCGGCCTGGGCGAAGCCGCCATAGAACACGCCAACGATCGCGCAGCCCTTGAGCAGCGCGAGGTTGAGCGGCGGCCGCGGGATCTCGCCGGTGGTGAAGCCGATCACCAGGTAGCGGCCCTTCCAGGCCATGCTGCGCAGCGCGGGCTCGGTGTAGGGGCCGCCGACCGGGTCATAGACCACGTCGACGCCGCGTCCGCCCGTGATCGATTTGAGCCGCTCGCGCAGGTCTGCGGTGGCGTAGTTGATCGTCTCGTCGGCGCCGGCCTGGCGGCACAGGGCGAGCTTTTCTTCGGAGGACGCGGCGGCGATCACGCGCGCCCCCATGAGCTTGCCCAGTTCGATCGCCGAGATGCCGGTACCGCCGGCCGCGCCGAGCACCAGCAGCGTCTCGCCGGGCTGGATCTCGGCGCGCTCCTTGAGCGCGTAATGCGAGGTGCCGTAGGTGATGACCAGCGCGGCGGCCGCTTCCATCGCGATGCCGACCGGCAGCCGCACCAGCTTGCGTGCGTCGGTCACCACCTCCTCGGCATAGCCGCCCCAGCCGCAGACCGCGATCACGCGGTCGCCCTCCGCGAAGCCCTCGACGCCCGGCCCCACGGCCTTGACCGTGCCCGCCACCTCGCCCCCAGGCGAGAAAGGCAGCGCCGGCTTGAACTGGTACTTGTTCTCGATGATCAGCGTGTCAGGAAAATTGACCGCGCTGGCATGCACCGAGACCAGTACCTCGCCGTTGCCGAGCACCGGCGACGCGACTTCTTCGATCACCAGCGATTCGGGCGGACCGTGGCGCTTGGCAAGCACTGCTTTCATGGAAGGGATTCCTTGGAGAAAAGGGGGTTTCAGATCATCGAGATCGACATGCCGCCGTCGACCGCGAGGCTGGCGCCCGTGACGAAGGCGCCGGCCGGCGAACTCAGGTACAGCACCGCGTAGCCAATCTCCTCGGGCAGGCCGAGCCGCTGCACCGGCGTCTTCTTCAGGATGCGCTCGCGCGCCTCGCCGTCGAAGGCCTGCGCCAGCCGGGTGTCGATGACGCCCGGCAGCACGGTGTTGGCGCGGATGCCGAACTCGCCGTATTCGAGAGCGAAGGCCCGGCTCATGCCGAGCAGCGCGGTCTTGAGCGTGCCGTAGAGGCCGAGCATCTTCTCCGGGTGCCAGGCCGACAGCGACGAGATGTTGACGATGCTGCCGCTGCCGCGCGGCTTCATGAGCCGGGTCGCTTCCACTGAGAGGTACCAGTAGCCGCGCAGGTTGACCTCCACGGTCTTCATGAACAGCGCAGGGTCGGTGTCTTCGATGCTGCGCCACGGGCTCAGCACCGCGTTGTTGACCAGGATATCGAGCCCACCGTGTGCGGTCGCGAGATGCGCCGACATGGCCGCGATGTCCTCCATGCGGCCGATGTGGCAGGCCCGCGCCTCGGCGCTCAGGCCCTCGTCGCGCAGGGCCTGGGCCACCTGCTCGCATTCGTCGGGCTTGCGGCTGCTGACCAGCACGTGGGCGCCGGCCTGGGCCAGCACGCGGGCCGTAGCGGCACCGATGCCGTGTGTCGAGCCGGTGACCAGCGCGACCTTGCTGTGCAGGCCGAAGGGGTTGGTGGGAACGGGCATGGCGGTCCTTGTGGATCAGTCGGGGCGGTCGAGGATGCCGAGCCCCACGCGGGCGAACACCGCCATCGTGTTGCCGAAATGCAGCGCGCTTTCGGCCACCGCCGTGCCCAGCGCGGCGCGGCGGCGCAGGCCGGCCGACATGGCGGCCTGGCGGAACATCGCGAAGGCCTTGTAGAAACGCAGGTCGGTAGCGGCACCAGCACCCGTGGCGCGAAAGTAGCGCTCGCGCAATTCGGTCTCTTCCGCTAGACCATGAGCGGCGCGGTCAACGCCGGCCAGGCCCGGCAGCAGGTAGTCGGCGGGCAATTCCTGCACGGCAAGGAACTGGCCCAGGTCGGCCAGTGGATGGCCGAGGGTCGACAGCTCCCAGTCGAGCACCGCGACGACGCGCGGATGGCCTTCGTCGCCGGCCGCGAACATCAGGTTGTCGAGCCGCGAGTCGCCGTGCAGCAGCACCACCGGATGGGCGCCGTGCGGCATCGCGCGTTCGAGCGCGGCGATCAAGCGCTCCATGTCGGGGTCGCCCTCGGGCATCGCGGTGCGGTACTGCTGGCGCCAGCGATGGAACTGGCGCTCGAAGTAGTTGCCGGCCCGGCCGAAGTCGGCGAGGCCCAGCGCGTCGATGTCGCTGCGGTGGATCGCCGCCAGCGCATCGATGGCCGCGGCGTAGACCGCGCGCCGGCGTCCGATCGGCAACTCGGGCAAGGCCACGTGCCGATGCACCACGCCCTCGATGAAATCCATCAGGTAGAACTGCACGCCGACGACATCGAGGTCGTTGCACAGCACATGGATCTTCGGCACCGGCACCGCCGTGCCATGCAGCGCGCTGAGCAACCGGAACTCGCGGTCCAGCGCATGGGCCGACCTCAGCAGCTCACCGGCCGGCTGGGTGCGCAGGATGTAGCGGCCGCTGTCCGCGTGCAGTTGCCAAATCGGATTCGAGTTGCCGCCGACCAGGCGCTCCGCTTTCCGCAGGCCGTGGAATGCGGGCACCTCGGCCTGCAGCCAGGCGCCCAGCCGCCCGAGGTCGAGCGGCGGCGCGCTGACGACCGATCCGTTCATCGCTGCACGCTGGCCGCCGCGCCGTGGCGCTGCAGCATCTGCTTGCCCACCGCCGACAAGTGAACCTGGTCGGGCCCGTCGCCGATACGGATGAAGCGCGCATAGACATAGGCCCGCGGCAGGAAGGTGTCCTGCGACACGCCGGCGCCGCCGAAGACCTGGATCGCGCGGTCGATCACGCGCGCCGCCATACTCGGCACCACGATCTTGGCCGCCGCGATCAGGTCGCGCGCGGCCTTGTTGCCCTCGCGGTCCATCTTGTCGGCCGCCTTCAGCGTCAGCAGCCGGGCCTGCTCGATCTCGCAGTACGAATGCGCGATGTCCTCGCGCACCGAACCCTGCTCGCCCAGCGTCCGGCCGAAGGCCACGCGGGTGCTGGCGCGCTGGCACATCAGCTCGAGCGCGCGCTGGGCGCAGCCGATCAGCCGCATGCAGTGGTGGATGCGGCCGGCCCCGAGCCGGCCCTGCGCGATCTCGAAACCGCGGCCCTCGCCCAGCAGGATGTTGGAGGCCGGCACACGCACGTTGTCGTAGACGATCTCGGGATGGCCGACCGGCGCGTCGTCGTAGCCGAAGGTCGTCAGGTCACGCACGATGCGCACGCCAGGCGTGGCCTTGGGCACCAGGATCATCGACTGCTGCTTGTGCCGCTCGGGGTGGTCGGGCGCAGACTTGCCCATCACGATCAGCAGCGTGCAGTCTTCGTTGAGGGCGCCCGAGGTGAACCACTTGTGGCCGTTGATCACGTAGTCGTCGCCGTCGCGCCGGATCTCACACTGGATGTTGGTCGCATCGCTCGACGCGACGGCCGGCTCGGTCATCGAGAAGGCCGAGCGGATCGTGCCGGCCATCAGCGGCGCCAGCCATTGCGCGCGCTGTTCCTCGGTGCCGTAGTTGGCCAGCACCTCCATGTTGCCGGTGTCGGGCGCCGAGCAGTTGAAGATCTCGGGCGCCCACAGCACCCGGCCCATGATCTCCTTGACCGGCGCGTACTCGAGGTTACTCAAGCCGCTGCCGTGCGTGCCCGAGAGGAAGAGATTCCACAGGCCGGCCTCGCGCGCCTTGGCCTTGAGCGCCTGCAGCACCTGCGGCGTGCGATACGGGTGGCCGCTCTCGCGGACCTCGTCGTAGTAGGCGTTCTCGACCGGGTAGACATGCGCCTGCATGAATTCCTCGACGCTCTGCTGCAAGGCCAGTGAACGCTCGGAATGACTGAAGTCCATCAAATGTCCTTTTCGCCTCAGAGGCGTGTCAACAGCAACGCGAGTTCGTGCGCGCCCAGCGGATGGCTGACGCGCTCGTAGGGTGGCTTGGGCCACGACCAGCGCGTCGATGGAAACAAGGCGCGCATGGCGTGGATGTCGCAGTGGTACGGCGGCCCGGTGACGAAACCGTCGGGCGCGCCGGCCGCCGGCGCCTGCATGAAGAGTGCCAGCAGCCGGCCGCCCGGCTTCAGCCAGGCGTGCAGCTGCGCGGCGTAGGCGGTCCAATGGTCCGGATGCAGCGCGCACAGGCAGGTCTGCTCGTAGACCGTGTCGACCGGATGTGCCGGCGACCACTGCAGCACGTCGACCTGAAGAACCTGGGCCTGCATGCCGCGCTCGGCCAGCCGTTGCCTGGTGCGATCGACCGCCGCGTCGGCGTAGTCCAGCCCGGTGACCTCGACGCCCGCTGCCGCCAGTTCGGCGACCTCCCAGCCGCTGCCGCAGCCGGGCACCAGCACCGTGCTTCCGGCCGTGAAGGCACCGGCGTCGCGCCAACGCAGGAGTTGCGGGCTCGGGGCGCCGCGGTCCCACGGCGTGGTGCCGGTCTCGAAGCGGGTTTGCCAGAAGGCGGCGTCGGGGCCGGCCATGTCAGTGGCTCCACCGCGCTGTACGCGACCCACTGCTCATGACACGCAGCTTGAGTTCGGCCTTTGGGGCGCGTGCCGAGGCCACCGGGTGGCTCCCTCCGCGAATGTCCCCCGGCTTCGCCTCCTCCTTTGTTTCGCTGCGGGGGCGACCCGATGTGCTCGGTTTCATCCTGCTTCTCCCGATGAAGACACGCGCAACTTAGCCTTGAGCACCTTGCCAGTTGGATTGCGCGGCAGCGCATCGACCAGCCGCAGTTCGCGCGGCAGCTTGTAGCGCGCGAGCCGCGTCTCGGCGAAGRCCTGCAAGCCTTCGAGCGTGATCGCCCTGCCCGGCTTGGCCGCCACCACCGCCACCACGCGCTCGCCCCAGCGCTCGTCGGGCGCGCCAATCACCGCCACCTCGGCGATGTCGGGGTGGTCGTAGAGCACGCTCTCGACCTCGGCAGGGTAGATGTTCTCGCCGCCGCTGATGACCATGTCCTTGAGCCGGTCGCAGATGAAGAGAAAGCCCTCGGCGTCGCGATAGCCGACGTCGCCGCTGCGGAACCAGCCGTCGCGCGTGAACACCGCGGCCGTGGCCTCGGGCTGCTTCCAGTAGCCGGCCATGACGTTGGCGCCGCGCACGCAGACCTCGCCCGCGACACCGGGCTCGATGATCGGCTCGCCCACCGCGTCGATCAGCCTGATCTCGGTCAGCAGAGGCGGCGTGCCGCTGGAACCGAGCTTGTCGGCCGCCCGGTCGGGGCTCAGGAAGGTGATCATCGAGGCCGTCTCGGTCATGCCGTAACCCTGGTGCACCGGCACGCCGCGCGCCGCATAGAGGCGCAGCAAGGGCTCGGGCATCGGCGCGCCGCCGACCGCGATCAGGCGCAGCGAGCTCAGGTCGGCCTCGGCAAAGTCCGGATGCTGGCTGATGAACAGCAGCATCGCCGGCACCGCAAAGCTGACCGTGACGCGGTGCTCGCGCACCGCCTGCAGCACCGCCGCAACATCGAAGGCGCGCTGCAGCACCAGGTGCCCGCCCGCCAGCAGCGTCGCCAGGCTGCCGCACAACAGGCCGCCGACATGGAACATCGGCGCGAAGTTGAGAGTGACGTCGGTCGACACCATGTCCCACAACAGCATCTCGTTGAGGTTGTTGGCCCAGAAGTTGCCGTGCGTCAGCATCGCGCCCTTCGGATGGCCGGTGGTGCCCGAGGTGTACATGATCACCGCGACCGCATCGCTGGTCGCAGGCACGGCGGCGGGCGGCAACTGGGCCAGCGCCATCAGCGCATCGGCCGGCTCCCAGCCCGGCGCGCCGGCGGCGCGATGGATGAATCGCTTGCAGGCCAGCGTGCCACGCACGCCGTCGATCACCGGCACATGCGCCTCGCAGACCACCAGCGTGTGGATGCCTGCATCACCGATGATCCAGGCCAGCTCGGGTCCRCTGAGGCGGAAGTTGAGCGGAACGAACACGCCGCCGAGCCGCGAGGTGGCGAACATCACGACCACGAACATCGGGTCGTTGAGGCCCAGGTAGCCGACCCGGTCGCCGGGCGCGACGCCGCCCGCGGCCAGCACCGCCGACATGGCTTCGATGCGCTGCTGCAGTTCGCCGTAGGTCCAGCGCACGTCGTCGCAGCTCAGCGCCGGCTGCTTCGGCACCCTGCCCGCGCGACGGGCGAACCACTCGTGCAGGCCGACCGCATGGGCGCTGCGGTCGGTCGGCGCGCCGGTCAGCGCCCGGTCCATGTCGGCCTCCGCTTCTCGTTGAACGAGGCCAAGCCCTCCTTGGCATCCTCGGTCATCGCGAGCAGGGCGATCTGGCTCTCGGTGTAGGCGATGCCTTCGTCGAAGGACATGGCCTCGAGCGCGCGCATCGCGTACTTCCCGCGGCGGATCGCGGTGGGCGATTTGCTGGCGAGCCGGTCGACCAGCCACTGGGTCTTGGCGTCGAGTTCGGCGGCCGGCACCACGTAGTTGAGCAGCCCGCCCTCCTTCGCCTCGGCGGCATCGAAGGGTTCACCCGTCAGGCACCATTCGCGCACCGTGCGGCGCGGCGCGATGCGCTGAAGCAGGCTCAGCACCTGCATCGGGAACAGGCCGATCTTGACCTCGGGCAGGCCGAACTGCACGTGGTCGGCGGCGATCGCCATGTCGGTCATGCACAAGAGACCAAGCCCGCCGGCCATGCACACGCCGTTGATACGCGCGATGCTCGGCAACGTCGAATCCTGCGCCTCGCGCAGCATGTCGGCGTAGTCGATGTTGGGCCGCGAGAGGTCGAAGGCAAAACTCGCGCCCGGCTGCAGGTCGCCGCCGGCGCAAAAGGCCTTGTCGCCGGCCGCGGTGAGGACGATCACGCGCACCTCGGGGTCGGCATGGGCATGGCGGTATCCCTCGCGGATGCCTTCGATGACGTCCTTGTTGATCGCGTTGCGCTTGTCGGGGCGGTTGATGGTGATCCAGAAGGCTCGGTCGCGCTTTTCCAGCAATACCGCGCTCAGGTTGTCGTCGCTCATCGTGTTTCCTTGTCTTGTCGAGGCGGATGTCAGGCGGGCGCCACATCGACCACTTCGATCTCCGCCACGACCCGGCTCGCCGTCACCTGCTCCCCATTGGAAACATGAACGGCGGTCAACCGACCCGCCACCGGCGCCGTATGCACATGCTCCATCTTCATCGCCTCCAGCGTGACGATCGGCTGCCCCGCCTGCACCATGTCGCCGACCGCTGCAAGCACAGCCACGACGCGTCCGTTCATCGACGCACGCAGCTTGCCGTCGCCGCCCGATTCGCCCTGCCGCGCCGAGGCAGCGCGGGTCTTGTCCTCGATGCGCAGCGCGAGCCCGCGGTACTGCAGCAGCAGCGACACACCGTCGCGGAACCACGTGGCGTGCTCCTGCAGGCTGTCGCACACGAAGCGCACCGTGTCGTCGCCCAACGCCACGAGATCGATCGCGAAGCTCCGCTCGTCGAGCGTGACTTCGAAGTGATGCTGGCCCGGCAAGGTCAAGCTGGCGTTCTGCGCCCGGCCCGCGATCTCGAAGCGCAGCGAGATCGGCAGCCGGTGCGAGAGCCGACGGCCCGCGGCACGCTGCCGCCGCTCGCCGGTCGTCTCGTAGAGCAGCACGGCAGCCAGCGCCGCGGCACGCGCGCGTGCTTCTTCATCGGGCGCCAGCAACGCATCCTGGTGCTGTCCAATGAAGGCCGTGGTGGCGCCGCCCGCGGCGAACACCGGATGTGCAAGGCAACTGTGCAGAAAGGCCTGATTGGTGGTCACGCCCAGCGCCACCGCATCCTCCAGACCGGCCGCGAGCTTGCGCCGCGCCTCGTCGCGCGTGCGGCCATGGCTGATGATCTTGGCGATCATCGAGTCGTAATACGGCGGGATCTCGGCGCCCGAGCGCAGCGCATCCTCGACGCGCAGTTGCGAAGGCATCTTCCACAGCGCCACCGTCCCGCTCTGCGGCATGAAGCCCTGGTCCGCATCCTCGGCGCACAGCCGCACCTCGATCGCATGGCCCTCGAAGCGAACCTGCTCCTGCGTAAGCGGCAAGGCCTCGCCGGCAGCCACGCGAAGTTGCAACTCGACCAGGTCGAGGCCGGTCACGGCCTCGGTCACCGGGTGCTCGACCTGCAGCCGCGTGTTCATCTCCATGAAATAGAAGTTGCCCTCGCGGTCGAGCAGAAATTCGAGGGTGCCCGCACCCTCGTAGCGAATCGACTTGACCGCCGCGACCGCGGTCGCACCCATGCGCTCGCGCAACGCGGTATCGACCGCGGGCGACGGCGCCTCCTCGATCAGCTTCTGGTGCCGCCGCTGCACCGAGCAGTCTCGCTCGCCGAGATGAATTGCGTTGCCGTAGCGATCCGCGAAGATCTGGATCTCGATGTGGCGCGGCTCAACGATGGCACGTTCGAGGATCACCCCCGGGTCGCCGAAGGCGCTTTGCGCTTCCGACCGCGCGCTGCGCAGCAGCTCGGGAAATTCCTTCGCGGACGGCACCAGCCGCATGCCGCGACCACCGCCGCCCGCGGTCGCCTTGATCATCACCGGGAAGCCGATGCGCGCGGCCTCGTCGGCCAATCGCGTCTCCGATTGATCCTCTCCCTGGTAACCAGGGATGCAGGGCACGCCGGCCGCCTGCATCAGCGTCTTGGCGCCGGCCTTGTTGCCCATCGACACGATGGCCTCGGCCGAGGGCCCAATGAAGACCAGGCCCGCGTCCTTGCAGGCCTGCGCGAAATCCTCGTTCTCGGCCAGAAAGCCGTAGCCCGGATGCACCGCATCGGCGCCGCTCCGCTTCGCGGCTTCGACGATCGCCGGAATACGCAGATAGGACTGGGCCGGCAGCGGCTCGCCGATGCAGACCGCCTGGTCGGCCTCCTGCACGTGGCGCGCGCCGGCATCGGCGGTGGAGTACACGGCCACGGTGCGGTAGCCCATGGCGCGGGCGCTGCGGATCACGCGCAGCGCGATCTCGCCGCGGTTCGCGACCAGGACCTTGTGGAAGGGAGTGGCTTGGGGGACAGTCTTGGCAGTCATGAGAGATAAATCCGGATAGGGTTTGCCGTCGGTGCCTGCGCTTCAGGCCGGCTGGGGAAAGATGCCCATGAACTTGCTGAGGATCTGCAGCATCACCTCGTCGGCGCCGCCGCCGATCGAGGTCAGGCGGCCGTCGCGGAAGATGCGCGAGATCGGGCTCTCGTCCATGAAGCCCATGCCGCCCCAGAACTGCAGGCAGCTGTCGGCCACCTCGCGGATCACACGGCCGGCCTTGAGCTTGGCCATGGTGGCGGTGCGGGTCGCGTCCTGGCCGGCCGTGACCTCGGCCACGCCCTGCCAGCAGATCGCGCGCAGGCACGCCACCTCGGTCTGCAGTTCGGCCAGCCGGTAGTGGACCCACTGGTTGTCGAGCACCGAGCGGCCGAAGGCCCGGCGGTCGCGGGTGTAACCGATGGTGGTGTCGATCGCGCGCTGCGCCATTCCGGCGTTGTTGAGCGCGCCCCACAGCCGCTCGACCTGGAACTGCTCCATCTGGTAGATGAAGCCCATGCCCTCCTCGCCGATGCGATAGCGCTGCGGCACCCGCACGTCGTCGAAGTGCAGTTGCGCCGTGTCGGACGCATGCATGCCCATCTTGCGCAGCTTGCGCGCCACCGTCACGCCCTTCGTCTTCATCGGCACGATGATCAGCGACTTGTTGCGGTGCGCGGCGCCGTCCGAGGTGTTGGCCAGCACGCAGCAGAAGTCGGCCTGCGTGCCGTTGGTGGTCCACATCTTGCCGCCGTTGATCACGTAGTCGCCGCTGTCCTTGCGCGCGGTGGTCTTGATCGAGGCCACGTCGGAGCCGCTGCCGACCTCCGAGACGCCAAGGCAGGCCACGTATTCGCCCGTGATCGCCGGCGCCAGGAACTCGTCGCGAAGTTCCTTGCTGCCGCGGTGCGCCAGGGCCGGTGTCGCCATGTCGGTCTGCACGCCGATGGCCATCGGGATGCCGCCGCAGTTCATGCGCGCCAGGCCTTCGGCCAGCACGGCGCCGTAGGAGTAGTCGAGCCCCGAGCCGCCGTTCTCGACCGGCTTGGTTAGGCCCAGCATGCCGAGCGCGCCGAGGCGGCCGAAGACCTGGTGCGCCGGGAAGATCTCGTCGCGCTCCCACACGTCGACATGCGGATTGACCTCGGTGTCGATGAAGCGGTTCAGCGTGTCGCGCAGCGCCGTGTGTTCGGGTGTGAGCTGCATGCCGCTCGCCTCAGGGACGGGCCACCGAGAACTGCATCTTCTGCGGCTCGCGCAACTCGGCGTCGCGGCAGATCGACAGCACCTTCGAGAGCACGGCGCGGGTGTCGCGCGGGTCGATCACGCCGTCGTCGAGCAGGCGCGCGCTGGTCGTGAAGACGCTCATCTGGCTGTCGAAGCGGTCGATGATGCGGCGCTCCAGGTCGTCGAGCTTGGCCTGGTCGACCTCGCCCTTTCGCTTCATTGCTGCCTCGGTCACGATGACCATGGTCTTGGCGGCCTGCTCGCCGCCCATCACCGCGGTCTTGGCGTTCGGCCACGAGAAGCAGAAGCGCGGATGGAAGCCGCGGCCGCACATGCCGTAGTTGCCGGCGCCGAAGGAGGCGCCGCAGTAGATCGTGATCTGCGGCACCGTGGCGTTGGTCACGGCCTGGATCATCTTCGAGCCGTGCTTGATGATGCCGGCCTCCTCGTAGTCGCGCCCGACCATGAAGCCGGTCGTGTTGTTGAGGTAGAGGATCGGCGTCTTCGACTGGCAGCAGGCCTGGATGAAGTGGGTCGCCTTGGTGGCGCCGGCCGGGTCGATCGGACCGTTGTTGGTCACGATGCCGAGCGGCAGGCCCTCGATCTTGATGTGGCCGACCACCGTGGCGCCGCCGTAGTTCTCGCCGAACTCGAGGAACTCGGAGTCGTCGGCGATGCGCGCGATGACCTGCTTCATGTCGACCGGGCGCTTGTGGTCCATCGGCATGATGCCGAGCAGTTCCTCGGCGTCGTAGCGCGGCGGCTTGAAGCGGCGCGGCGGCTCTGCCGGCACATCGCGGTTCCAGTCGATGCTGGCCATGATCTCGCGCGCGATGCGGATCGCGTCGCGGTCGTCCTCGGCCAGGTAGTCGCCCAGGCCCGAGATCGAGGTGTGCATCACCGCGCCGCCGAGTTCCTCTTCCGTCGCGATCTCGCCGGTCGCGGCCTTCAGCAGCGGCGGGCCGGCCAGGAAGGCCCGCGAGCGGCCCCGCACCATCACGATGTAGTCCGAGAGGCCGGTCTGGTAGGCGCCGCCCGCGGTCGACGAGCCGTGCGTCACCGTGAGCACCGGCAAGCCGGCGGCCGAGATGCGCGCGATGTTGCGGAACAGATTGCCGCCGGTCACGAACTCCTCGACCTTGTAGGTCATGAGGTTGGCGCCCGCACTCTCGACCAGCTGGATGTAGGGCAGCTTGTTCTCGAGTGCGAGTTCCTGCATGCGCAGCTGCTTGGGGATGCCCATCGGCTGCAGCGCGCCGGCATCGATGCCCGAGTCGGAGGCGTTGACCATCACCCGCACGCCCGAGACCCAGCCAATGCCGCCGATCACGCCGCCGCCTGGCACGCTCTTCTCGAGATCCGGATTGTCGAGCCCGAGGCCGGCCAGCGACGATATTTCCAAGAAGGGCGTGCCCGGGTCGAGCAGCAGCGACAGGCGCTCGCGCGGCAGCAGCTGGCCGCGCTTCTCGAAGCGCTCGCGCGACTTGGCCGAGGTGGCGACGCTGCGCCGCTCGTAGCCGTGCACGCGCTCGATCAGCGCGAGCATGCCGTCGCGGTTGGCCCGGAAGGCCTCGCTGCCGGGAGAGATGGTCGATTCGATGGTTGCCATGTGCGCTTTGCCCGCTGCGCTGGAGCGGGGGTCTGGTGTGTGTCCGGCAAGCTTAGGCATCGGACTGGACACGGTCTTGCGCAAACTCGCTGGACTGAGGCGTGGAGTGCAGACTCCTGGGCGTCTCGAATCGAATCATGGAGCAGCAAGCTTTCGCTACCCGCGGCCAGCGACCGAACTCGCCCGGGCAGGACTGCATTCAGTCCATAATCAGTCGCCCGCCAGGACGAGCCCATGAAATTCTCAACACAGGTCAAGCCCATCAGCTACCTCAAGAGCCACGCCGCAGAGATCGTCAGAGACATCTCAGAGAGCCGTGAGCCGATGCTCATCACGCAGAACGGCGAGGCCAAGCTGGTGGTGATGGATGTCCGGTCTTATGAGGAGCATCAAGAGACTCTTGCTCTCCTGAAGCTCCTGGCGCTCGGCAACCGCGAGATCGAAGAAGGCAAGTTCAGGCCGGCAGCCGAAGTTTTCGCGGAGATGGACAAGGACGACCTCCAGTGAGGGTCGTCTTCCTCCAGTCGGCAGAAGCCGACTTGAAGGACTTGAGGGCCTACATCGTCAAGAACTTTGGCAAGGACGCTTGGCTCACGAGCTACGGCAAGATCAAGGATTCCGTGGCGACGATACAAGACCATCCCCAGGCAGGCCGGATTCCCCCGGAGTTGGAGAGTCTCCACATCGCGCAGTACCGGCAAGTGCTCTCAGGCATGAACAGGATGATTTACGAGCTGAGGGATGACACGGCGTACATCCATATCGTCAGTGACGCGAGACGAGACCTGCAAGGGCTTCTCATGAAGAGAATCGTCAACCCTGTCGGCGTCGACCCGAAACCGAGTGAGCCAGTTCTGCGGGTAGCGCCGAAGTAAAGATGAGCCAGGTGTTCTAGCTTGCCCTGCTGTCTATTCAGCAGCCCATGCTCGACAGCAACCGAGCCGGCACTCCGCCGTAGGGATCTTCAGCGCCTGGACGCAAGCGTTTGGCGGCCCCGCCCGCTAGCCTTGGCCCGCACGCTCCGCCGGCCCAGCTCCCGCTTCCCATGTCCATCCTCCCCCACCCCTCCGACCGAAACCCCGCCCGCGCCCCGGTTCGCGGCAGCGCCGACCTGCTGGCGCGCGAGGCCGTTGGCCTGGACGAACGCTTCGCCGGCATCGATTCGACCCTCGACGTGTTCCGGCTCGCCGCGGCCGCCTGGCCCGACCGCCCGGCGCTGAGCTTCGTGCCCGACGGCAGCGCCGAGACGACGCCGGTCGACGTCAGCTACGCGCAGCTGCACGAGCGCATCGTGCGCACCGCCAACCACCTGGCCTCGCTGGGCCTGCAGCGCGACGACTGCGTCGCCTACCTGCTGCCGAACCTGCCCGAGGCGCACTACTGCATCTGGGGTGCCCAGGCGGTCTGCCGGGTGGCCGCCGTCAATCACTTCCTGGAGCCGGCGCAGATCATCGACCTGCTGAAAGCGATGGACGCCAAGGTGGTGGTCACCGCCTCGGCCGCCGAGGCGCCGGAGCTGTGGGCCAAGCTGGCGCCGGTGCTGGTCGAGCTGCCGGGCTTGCGCCAGACGCTGCTGGTCGGCGCCGCCGATCCGGCCACCCTGCCCGCGCGGGTTCGACGCTTCGAAGACGCACTCGCGGCACAACCTGCCGAGCCCGTTTTCGAAGCGCTGCGTGACCCGGCCACCCTCGCCGCCTGCTTCCACACCGGCGGCACCACCGGCACACCGAAGATCGCCCAGCTCTCGCACCGCGCGCTGGTGGTCAACAGCTGGATGCTGGGCGAGATGTTCGACATCCGGCCCAGCGACGTGATCGTCTGCGGCCTGCCGCTGTTCCATGTCAACGGCGTCGTCGTCACCGGCCTCGCGCCCTTCATGCATGGGGCGCGCGTGCTGCTGGCGGGCCGCGACGGCTTTCGCAACCCCAAGCTGGTGGCCGGCTTCTGGCAGCTGGTCGAGCGCTACCGCGTCACCACCTTCTCGGGCGTGCCGACCGTGTACGCGGCACTGCTCAACATACCGATCGCGGACACCGATGTCTCGTCACTGCGCTTCGGCATCTGCGGCGCGGCGCCGATGCCGGTCGAGATGTTCAGGCGCTTCGAGCAGGCCACGGGCATCCGGCTGCTCGAAGGCTTCGGCATGACCGAGACCACCGCGTGCGCCTCGGTAAACCCGCGCGACGGCGAGCGGCGCGTCGGCTCGATCGGGCTCCCGGTGCCCTACGGCCGCATGAAGACCGTGATCCTCGACGAACGCGGCGGCTATGTTCGTGACGCCGCCACCGACGAGATCGGCGTGGTCGCGATCCACGGGCCGCACCTGACGCCCGGCTACCGCGACCCGCGGCACGACACCGGCCTGTGGCTGCCGGACGGCTGGCTCAACTCGGGCGACCTCGGCCGGCGCGATGCCGACGGCTACTTCTGGCTGGTCGGCCGGGCCAAGGACCTGATCATCCGCGGCGGCCACAACATCGACCCCTCGATGATCGAGGAGGCGCTGGCTCGGCACCCCGAGGTCGAGTTGGTGGCCGCAGTCGGCCGGCCCGACGCCTATGCGGGCGAGTTGCCCGTGGCCTATGTCAAGCTGCGCCAGGGCGCGCGCGCCGATGCGGAAGAACTCAAGGCATTCGCCAAGGCCCACGTCACCGAACGGGCCGCCGCGCCCAACTGGGTCGAGTGCATCGACACCATGCCGGTCACGGCGGTCGGCAAAATCTTCAAGCCCACGCTGCGGAAGCACGCCATTGCACGCACCTTGCGCGAGCTGTTCGCGGCAGGCGACCTGCAGCACACCGGCATCGAAGTGCGCGACGACCGCACGCACGGCGWCGWCGCCGTGCGTGCGGTCGCCGACGAAGCCGCGCGCGGCCGCGTGGCCGAACTCAGCGCCGGGCTCGCGCTGCAGGTGCAGAGCACCATCGCGGCCGGTTGAACACTTCATTCATCAGGAGACAACACGCATGATTTCGAGAAGAAGATTCAGCCAGGCGACCGCGGCCGGCCTGCTGCTGCCTGCCACGGGCATGGTGTTCGCACAGACCGGCGACATCAAGGTCGCGCTGATCGTCGCCAAGACCGGCCCCTTCGAGGCCTATGCCAAGCAGGACGAGTTGGGTTTCCGCATGGGCCTCGAATACCTCACGGGCGGCACGATGGCGATCGACGACCGCAAGGTGCAGATCATCATCAAGGACGACCAGCTGCGGCCCGACCTGTCGAAGGCGCTGCTGGCCGAAGCCTATGCCGACGACAAGGTCGACATCGCGGTCGGCGCCGGCGGTTCGTCCGGCACGGTGGCGGCGCTGCCGATCGCCGAGGAATACAAGAAGATCCTGATCGTCGAGCCCTCGGCGGCCGACTCGATCACCGGCGACAAGTGGAACCGCTACGTGTTCCGCGTCGCGCGTACCACCAGCCTCGACGCCACCGCCTCGGTGTCGGCCTTCGGCGGCCCGGTGACCGTGGCCTTCCTGGCGCAGGACAACGTGTTCGGGCGCGACAACGTCACGGCCTACAAGGAAGCCTTCGCCCGCCTCAACCCGCAGGCGAGGATGGGCCACCAGGAGTTCGTTCCGCAAGGCACCACCGATTTCACCGCGCCCTTCCAGCGCATCGCCGATTCGCTCAAGGGTACGACCGGGCGCAAGGTGCTGGTGATCCCGTGGGGCGGCGAGCACCCGATCCGCAAGCTGGCCAGCCTGAACCCCGAGCGCTTCGGCATCGAGATGTCRCCCGGCGGCTCGCTGCTGAGCGTGATGCAGACCTGGCGCGAGTTCGAAGGCCTCGAAGGCGGCACCTACTACCACTACAAGTTCCCGCGCAACAAGGCCAACGACTGGCTGGTGACCGAGCACATGAAGCGCTACAAGATGCCGCCGGACTTCTTCGTCTGCGGCGGCTTTTCGGCCGCCAGCGCGGTCGTACCGCGATCCGCAAGGCCCGTTCGACCGACACCGAGAAGCTGATCGCGGCCATGGAAGGCATGGAATTCGAGACCCCCAAGGGCACCATGACCTTCCGCCCGGAAGACCACCAGGCCATGATGCCGATGTATCACTTCAAGATGAAGAAGCGCGCGCAGCAGAGCGACGAGTGGGACATCCTCGATCTGGTGCGCGAAATTCCGGCTTCGGAGATCAAGCTGCCGATTCGCAACAAGCGGGCGTAGCGGTCCGGCTCAGCCCCGCAGCGCGACCCGCAGCTTCGTAATCAGCGCCGCAGGCGCGTACGAGCGCTTGCTGCGCCGGAACCCCGCGAGCCCCATGTCCTGCTCGAAGTTGAGCCAGGCCACCGGGCGCGCGAAGCTGCGGCAGAAGTGCTGGAACATGTACGGGTAGATGCCGACATGGCTGTCCAGCCCCTTGGCGAAGCGCATCACGAAGACACCGGGCTGCAGTTCCTGGGCCAGCACGAGGCCCACAGGCTGCTCGCCCGCGAAATGCACGAAGCCTTCGAGGCCGAAGGTCGAAGCCTCGGCGATGGCTTCGAGGCAGGCGGATTCGTCGGCCTCACCGTGCGCCTTGCCCTTCTGCGCCATCCAGCCCCGCAGAACCTTGCGCGCGGCTTCGGCCGTGGCCGCATCGAACGGAAGACAGCGCGGCGTGCAGCCGGCCAGCAGTTGCCGCACCTGGTTGCGCTTCTTCGCCAGCGCGCGGCCTGGATAGCCGGCGAACTGCCGGGCATCGAACAGGTAGTCAGCATCGTCTGGCGAACTCCATTGCCGGAACAGCGGAGGCGACAGCTTCACGGCCTCGGCCTGCGAGACCGGGTAGAGGCAATCATGACTTTCGAGCAGGCCATGCAGCACCTCGACAGGCGCTTCGTTCACCGCGAACAGCGGCATCAAATGCCGAGTGCCATCGTAAGCGCGGCCCGAGATGCAGGGCCATTCGCCAGGCAGGAAGCGATAGCCGTGCGCCTCCCGAAAAAGATAGAGGTTGGAGAAGGCGTGATCCGACAGGCAAAGCTCGGCGCTGCCCTCGCGCAGCCGGACCAGCGCCCGCTCGATCGTTGGCTGAAGCGCCAGCGTGAGCGGCAAACCGCTCATGCAGCCGCGCGGGCCACCTTGCGCACGCCGGGTGCGGGCGCATCGGCCGGCGGCCCCGCGAAGCACTGCGCGATCGCAAGCCATTCGCGTGCCGAGCCATTGCTGTAGCGCAGCCCGGTGTCGGCCAGGTTGCGCCGCTGCGTCACCAGCAGGCAGAAGTCGAGCGCACTGCCGCGCACGAACTCGGGCGAAGCCGGGTCGCCCCAGCGCCAGCTCTCGCCGTCCGGCGCATCGATTTCGATGAACGGGACCACCGCCGGCACCGGCAGCTTGCGGTTCACGAAGCTCCAGCCGAAAGTGGTGACGCCGATGTGGGCGATGTGCTTGAGCCGCGCGGCGCCGGCGCGCTCGCGTCCGACCACGTCCCAGACGTCCTGCCCGTGCGCCCAGGTTTCCATCAAGCGCGCCGACGCGAACGAGCGCGCGCTCATGCTCGGCCCGTACCAGGGCAGCCGCGCCTTGGGGTCGAGCGCGGCCAGCAGGTCGGTGAGCCGCATCGCAATCGGCTCCCAGTGCGCCAGCAGCGCGGCACCATCGAGGTGGCCGTACTTCTCGCGTGCAATCGCGCTGATCTCCTTGCCGGTAGTGAGCACTTCGGTCAGCGCCGCGGTGTCGCGCGCGAAGCCTTCGGCATCGGTGGCCGAGAGGGTCGCCGTTTCGTCGAAATAGCACAGGTGCGCGATCTCGTCCCACGGCGTCCAGCCATAGAAGTCGCTCTTCAGGCGCCATTGCGCGGGCGCCAGTGTGCGGCAGAGCTCGGCGAGTTCGCGGTACTCGGCGCGCAGGTCGTTGGCGGTGTCCTTCATCGTGCTTCCTGCTTTGCTGTCAAAGACCGAGCTGGCGCGCCGCGAGGTCCTTCATGACCTCCTCGGAGCCGCCGCCGATCATCATCACCTTGACCTCGCGGTAGATGCGCTCGCTATGCGTGCCGCGCATGTAGCCCATGCCGCCCAGCAACTGCACCGCCTGGTCGGCGCAGAACTGCATCGCCTGGGTCGCCTGCACCTTGGCCAGGCAGACCCGCGCCACCAGCCGCGCCGGATCGGCCAGCTTGTGCTCGATGCGATAGGCCAGGTCGTAGACCAGCGTGCGCGCGGCGTCGATACGCAGCGTCATGTCCATGAGCTTGTGGCGCACCACCTGGCGCTCCGACAACGGCATGCCGAAGGAAATGCGCTGGCGCGTCCAGTCGACCGCTTCCTTCAGGCAGACCTCGGCGAAGCCGCAGGCCAGCGCCGACATGAATAGCCGCTCGGTGTTGAAGTTGTTCATGAAGGTCTTGAAGCCCTTGTTCTCGACCCCGACCAGGTTGGCGACCGGCACCCGGCAGTTGTCGAAGCGCAGGTGCGCGGTGTCGGAGCTCCACCAGCCCATCTTCTTGAGCGCGGTGCGCGTGAGGCCCGGCGTGTCGCCCTCGATCAGCAGCACCGAGATGCCGCCCGCGCCCTTGACGGCCGGATCCGTGCGCACCGCGGTGGTGATGAAGTCGGCCCGCATGCCCGAGGTGATGAAGGTCTTCTCGCCGTTGACGACGTAGTGGTCGCCGTCGCGCACCGCGGTGGTCTTGAGCGCCGCCACGTCGGAGCCGCCCGAGGGCTCGGTGACCGCCAGCGCGGCGATCTTTTCGCCGGCCAGCACCGGCGGGATCACGCGCTGCTTGAGTTCCTCGCTGCCGGCATGGAGGATCGGCGGCAGTGCGATACTGTGCGAGTTCAACGAGGCCTGCAGCCCGCCGCCGCCGCATCGCGCGAACTCCTCGGCCACGATCAGCTGGAAGAACACATCGGCCGGCGTGCCCCCGTAGGCCTCGGAGTAGCCCAGGCCCTGCACGCCAAGCGATGCAGCGCGCGCATAGAGCTCGCGCGGAAAGGTCTCGGCCTCGTCCCACTCGGGGACGAAGGGCGTGATCTCGCGCGAGATGAATTCGCGCAGCGTGGCACGGAACTGCTCGTGTTCGGGCGTGAAGTAGAAAGGCAGCGGCGGAGCCTCGAGAAATTCCATGGTGTCTCCTGACTGCTGCGAGACTAGCCGCGCGCCAACGCGCGGTCTTGCGCCGACTGGCTGCGCGGCAGCCGGTAGACACAAGCCACGGAACCCAGAGCACCCTAGGCTGGCGGCTTCGACTCACCTGGAAGTTGCCATGCCATCCCTCGGACCCGATCACGATCCCGATCTGACCCTCTTCGCCGCGCTCGATCGCGCCGCCCGCGCGCACCCGGATGTCGCCGCCTATATCGATGGCGAGCGCTCCTTCACCTTCGGCCAGACCGCCGAAGCATCCGGCCGTCTGGCCGCCGGGCTGCTGGCCCTCGGCCTTCGGCGCGGCGACCGCATCGCCCTGCTCTCGCACAACCAGATCGAATGGCTGCAGTTCTTCTTCGCGGCTTCGCGCATCGGCGTGGCGGTGGTCGCGCTGAGCGCGCGCTATCGGGACGCCGAGATCGAATACATGCTGGCCGACAGCCGATGCCAGGCGGTGTTCACGCTGAGCCGGGTCGACGACTTCGACTGCCTCGCGATGTTCGAGCGGCTGGTGCCGCGGCTGCCCGCATTGCGCCACGTGGTGGCGATCGGCAGCGAGCGCTTTTCCGCGATGGCGCTGCGGGATGACGATGGCCAGGTGGAGGCCACTTCGGCCGGCGTGCGAGCCGACGACCTCGCGATGGTGATCTATACCTCGGGCACCACCGGCCGGCCCAAGGGCTGCGCGCTCACGCATGCCAGCCTGCTGGCCTCGGCCTGGGGGCAGGCCCGGCACACGCAAGTGCGGCCCAGCGAACTGCTGCAGCTGGCCAACCCCTTCAACCATGTCGGCGGCATCACCTGCGGAATCTTGTCGCAGCTGCTGGCCGGCGGCAGCTGCGAGCTGGTGCCGGCCTTCAAGGCCAACACGGTGCTCGACATGATCCGCCGCCATCCCCCGGCGATCCTGGTCGGCGTGCCGACCATGCTGACGCTGCTGCTGATGCACCCTGAGTCGGAGTCGGTCGACCTGGGCAGCGTGCGGCTGATCATCACCGGCGGCTCGAACGTCGACCAGACGCTGCTCGCGCATTTGCAGGCCCGCATGCCGAAGGCCACTCTCATGAACCTGTACGGGCTCTCGGAGGCATCGGGTGCGCTGGTGATGTCGCCGGCCGGCTGTGCCGACGACGACCTGATGCACACCATCGGCCAGCCGCTGCAGGGCGTCCAGGCGCAGGCCATCGGCCCCGACGGCGCCGTGGTGCTGCCCGGCGAGATCGGCGAGCTGTGCTTCCGCGGGCTCGGCGTGGTGCGCGACTACATCGGTGCCGCAGCGGGCTCGTCGGCCTTCGCCGGCGGCTGGCTGCACACCGGCGACCTCGGGATGATCGACGAGCGCGGCTTCATCACGCTCAAGGGCCGGATGAAGGACATGTATATCCAGGGCGGCTTCAACGTCTACCCGGCCGAGGTCGAGGCGCTGATCGCCACCCATCCCGACGTGGTGATGGTGGCTGGCATCGGCGTGCCCGACGCGGTGCTGGGCGAGGTCGRCCGCTACTTCGTGGTGCCGAAGGAGGGTCGCCCGCTGGAGGCGGCCGAGTTGCTGGCCTACTGCGCCGGGCGCATCGCCGACTACAAGATGCCGCGCCAGGTCGTACTGCGCAACACGCTGCCGCTGACGCCCGCGGGGAAGATCCACAAGGCGCAGTTACGGGCGGAGGCTCGCGACTGAGCGCAAGCCTCTCCCAGCTTCGCAGACGCGAAATCAATGCGGCGGCGCCGCCTGGGGTGCGTCCGACCCCTGCGGGGACGCGGGCGGCGCGCCGCCGCCGTGACGGGCAATGTGCTTCACGTAGTCGCGCCATGCCGCCTGCGCCGCTCTGGCGCTCGCCTTCGCCGCGTCCACTGCTCGATCGGGCGACGCAGCACCCTCGTTCTTGAGAAACAGCCGGAACGCCTCGTCCGCTGCCCGCTGGGCCCTCCTGGCCAGCGCATCCGCCCTCGTTGCCGCGGCCCTTAACTGGGCGGCATCCTCGCTGAACGGCTCCATGACACCTCCGTATACGAAATTGGTTCTCATTTTCTGAAGGGCCAGTGTAGGGCCGCCGCCGTGCTTGCGGAGGCACCGGAAGCGATATGCGAGAAGGAATATTGCATGCGCATACAGTTCGAGTCGGCGTCTCGCGCGAATTCCGTGCGGCGGGCCACAATGGCCGGCAGGACCTCGGCCATGGAGTTCGATCATGCGCATCGGCGTACCGAAAGAGATCAAGGACAACGAGTACCGCGTCGGACTGACGCCATCGGGCGTCAACGAGTTGCGGGCGCACGGGCATGAGCTTCTGGTGCAATCCGGTGCCGGATTCGAGATCGGTCTCGACGACGCGCAGTACCGGCAGGCCGGCGCGGCGTTGGCGCCAAGCGCCGAAGAGGTCTACGCCTGGGCGGAAATGATCATCAAGGTCAAGGAGCCGCAGCCTGCGGAATGCCTGCTCCTGCGTGAGGACCAGATCCTCTACGCCTACCTCCACCTGGCGCCGGATCCCGTCCAGACCGAGGCCCTGGCGAAATCCGGCGCCGTTTGCATCGCCTACGAGACCATCACCGGTCCCCGCGGCGGCCTGCCGCTGCTGGCGCCGATGAGCGAGGTGGCGGGGCGCATGGCGATCCAGGCTGGCGCCGCCTACCTCGAAAAGTCCAAGGGCGGCCTGGGTCTCCTCCTGGGCGGCGTGCCCGGCGTGCCTCCCGCCCATGTCGTGATCCTGGGCGCAGGCGTGGTCGGCACGAACGCGGTTCAGATGGCCGTCGGCCTCGGGGCGCGGGTCACGATCCTCGACCGCGACATCGATCGGCTTCGGACCCTCGACCTGGTCTTCGGCAATCGCGTCGAGACCGCGTACTCGACGGCCCATGTGGTGGAGGCGCGCGTTGCCGGTGCGGATCTGGTCATCGGCGGCGTCCTCATCCCAGGCGCCGCCGCGCCCAGGCTGGTCACGCGGCAAATGGTGGCCGGCATGAAGAAAGGAGCGGTCGTCGTGGACGTCGCCATCGATCAGGGTGGGTGTTTCGAGACTTCACATCCAACGACGCATTCCGACCCCACCTTCATCGTCGACGGCGTCATCCACTATTGCGTCGCCAACATGCCCGGCGCGGTCCCGCGCACATCCACGTTCGCGCTCAACAACGCAACCATCGGACACGCCCTGGAGATCGCCGACAAGGGCTGGAAGCAAGCTGCCATCGACGACCCGCATCTGCGAGACGGGCTCAACGTGGTGCACGGCCACGTGACGCACGAAGCCGTCGCGCGCAGCCTCGGACGCAACTACGTCGACGCCTCCGGCCTTCTCGCCTGACGCCGGCCCATGCGCCAGCGCTATCGCAGGTGCGCCAAGTCGCGGATGTCGGAGCGAATCGCGGCCGGATCGGCCCGATGCAACGTCAGGCTTATCAGCAGTTCCAATCGACGGCGCAACGCGTACAGCATCTGGATGGCCGCGTGGGCGGTTTCCTCGGGACTGCCGAGTGCGGCAATATCCGGAAAGTCCCACAAGGCAGCGTCGGGTTGGCCGGGCCATCGGGGCTGGACCGGCAGTGTCGCCTCGTCGAGCGTGATGACGAAATCCGCCCGCGGCGCGCTTGCCCGCGCCAGATCGACCCAGCTGTGAGGCGATATCAACGGAACCGGGATGCTCGCGCCGGTGAGTGCGCCGACCGCTGCGGGATGAATCACTGCACTGATATGCCCGGGCTGGCCGCACGAGGTGACGGAAAAACCATCTCCGCCGAGGTGGGCAAGACAAGCCTGGGCAAGGATGCTGCGCAAGGAATTGCGGCGCGAGACGAAGATCACTGCAATGCGCTTTGCCATTGAAACCTGATCGCAAAGAACGATGCTTCACAGCGTAGAGCGGCGGAGGCAATGTCCGCAAGAGCGCTGACCCCAGGCCGCACCAGGAAGCTCGGTGGCGATTGATCTTCGTCAAGGGCAGCGGCCATCCCGTGAGTTGCCCTAGCCTTCGATGACGACCTCGAAGCGCTTCTCCCGGATCGCCTGCACGAAGGTCCGATAATCGCTGCGGTTCTGGTCGCAGTATTCGACCGAGAACTCGCCGATGGCGTCGTCGAAGGTCTGCGCCGAGCCCATGTAGTCAGAGATCATCGCGGCGTCGCCGGAACGGGCATGCGCGCGCGCCAGCGCATGGGCGCACATGCGGCCGTATTGCCGAAGCAGGGCCGTGTCCCAGTCCTCGATGACCGCGGACAACTTCATGTCGCGTGTAGCTGGCGAACATAGAAATCGCGGCCGTTCACGCCCTTGGTCCATCCGAGGAAGACGTCGCTGGCCGACTGCATGACGCGCTGCCCGACCACGACGCGCTGGCCATTGTTGGGATGAATGCTCTTCCCCGCATAGGGCTCGAGCACCGAAGGGCGCGCCTCCTTCACCTGCAGGAACAGCGGGTCGTCGTCCGCCGCCATTAACAGCGTGACGGCGCACGTCGTGCCAACGCTGCCCACGCCGACCACCTTGATCTCCATGTCGAAGAAATGGAAACGGTCGAACAGCGTGCGCGTGTGCTCGGGCACGGTCTCGCGGTAGGAGGCGATCACCTCGGCATATCCCGACTTGAGGCCCAGGGCCATCTCGGCCGTCGGGTGGAAGATCAGCGGAGGCTCGTCCTTGATCCTGGGCCTCGTCCCCTCGTCCGAGACCAGCTTCGGGTACAGGTGGTCGGGAACCGACTTGCGCCGTTCGGCTTCGATCCGCTCGGCCAGCCGCTTGCGGACTTGCTGCAGGATTGCCGGATCGCCCGAACGGTCCGCTAGCGCTGCAGATCGATCTTGTCGTACCAGACGTCGAGGGCCCGCATCGATGCGTAGTCGGCCATCCGCTCGCGATACGCGCGCGCCACGTCCGTCGCCACGCGGGCCGCGTCGCTGTCGGGAAGCCGCAGATCCTGCGCCGCGATCACCACGCTCGCGGCCAGGCGCTTGAGGTCCCACAGGGCGCCGGCAGCGTTTCGTCGAGGTCGTTGATGTCGAAGATGACATTGCGCTCCGGCGTCGCGAAGCCGCCGAAGTTCATCAGGTGGGCATCGCCGCCGGCAAGCACCCAGATCCCCCTGTTCGGCGTGCTGCCGAGGTCCGCGGCCATCAGCGCGGCGGAGCCGCGGTAGAAGGCGAACGGCGACGCGGACATGCGCCCGAACGGATCGGGACCAGGTTCGCCATGCGGCCCTCGTTGGTCTCGAGGAGGAGTTCGACCGGATCGCGCCGGCCCTTCGGCGCCTTCCAGCCCGCATGCGACACACGCGGCACCTTGGCGCGCCGTTGCTCGGCGGATTCGTAGGACGTCTCCGCTGGATTCGATGTTTCCGCGCGTCCGTTCCTGGCGGTTTTAGCCATGTCCGTCCTCCTGGCGATTGATTCTTTCAATCCGAAGTCTTCCGGGCATCCGTCGCCGGCCCTAAGACGCACCCGGAAATCCTAAGAGGGCGACGCCCGCCCGGCTTGAGCCAGATCAACGTCGCGAAGTCAGGGTCTACCCTTGTCGGCCGGTGGCCGGATTCAATCCGGGCGCCCCTCGGTGAGCTGCCGGACCACCGCGTCGCGGCCGAAGCGCTCGGTCGCTGCCGCGGCAGGATCGATCCAGCCCGGCAGGGGCAGCAGCAGGTAGGCGGCCAGGCCCTCGAGCCGGGGCTCGTAGGTTCGTCGCAGTTGCCGGATGGCCTGCAAGGCGGCCTCGTCGTCGCGCCAGTTCGGCAGGATCCGGCGGATGGTGGGGGTCAGAACCCGCGACGCCTGGGCATCCATCCGGCGGGCGGACACCTGCTGCACCGGCGCCACGCGCAGCGACTCGCTGGCTTCGTCGAGGATGCGCCTCAAGGCCGAGAAGGTGGCGGTGGCCTGGTGCCGCCGGGCGTCGTCGGCCCCGGCGATGAGCAGCGTGCACACGTCCAGCACCACCGCCAGCGAGCCCAGCCATGAATGGCCCTCGTGCTGCGAACGGTAGTACGCCAGCATCGGGTAGACGGCGTGGCTCTCGACCAGGTCGCTGGCCCAGATCTCCCAGTCCCTGAGCCAGCGTTCGAGCGCCTCGGGGCTGTCGTGCACATGCCAGCCGAGCAGCGCGGCCGCGGTCGGTGGCGAGCCGGCTCGGGCGGAGAATTCGATCAGCTGAAGATCGCGTCGGGTGAAGTGCTGATAGAGCACCGGCAGATAGCCGATGGTGAGCGCGATGAAGCCGAAGCCGGTGCCGGCTTCGACGATGACTAGCAGCCGCGCCTGCCAGTGGTGCGGCACGTTGTCGCCATAGCCCAGCGTGAAGAAGGCGTCGCCGCTGATAATGATCAGGTCGATCAGCGTGTCGGCGCCGGCTTCGGGCACCAGGCCCTGCAGCGCCCATTGCATCAACCCATAACCGACGATCATGCTCGAGCCCCACAAGGCGAAGAGCATGACCATCGACAGCGGACCGTAGACCCCGATGAAGTCCTCGCGCCGACGGCCCTCGGGCCAAAGGTCGGCGCACCAGGCCCAGACGTCCCAGGTGCACTTGAAGAAATAGCGGTTCAGCCGTATCCGCCGACGCACCGGTCGCGGCAGCAGGACCACTTCGAAGGCATCGATCAGGGTCGCCAGCACCAGAAGGTCGCGAAGCGGGTTTGCCCCACTACACCCGCTGCATGGAGGACTTTCCGGAGCTCAGCCGATGAAGGCCGCAAAGCCCCGCATCGGCATCGTCGCGCGGGTTCGCGCCGTCAGGCGCCGACGTAGCTGAGCCGGGCCTCGTGCGGCAGCCCGTCGCGAACGATGTCCCGCGCATCGTCGTCCGCGAACTCGAAGAGCGCGTCGGGAATCTCCTTCTCCTCGAGCGCGAAGAGAATCTCGATCGCTTCCTGCTGCTCACTAGAGAATGCGCTGGCCTGGCTCAACTGATTGAACTTCGCGGCCGTCTCCTTCGGGGCCAGTTGGTGCAGTTCGAGCAACTCGAGCACGAGCTTGATCTGCGAAGGCGTGAGGGGCTGGGGCGCGGCGGAACGCTTCATGGCGTCTGATCCTTTGGGTTGGGGCTCGGGACTGTTCCCTTGCCGTGGAATCAGTCTCTTCGCCGATTCTTAAGCGTCGCTGAAGGGTGCGTAAAGAAACGTGGCCGGTCGTAAAAACTCGGCTTCCCCGTGAGGAAAGTCTCGCGCCGCGGCGTCGAGCGTGTCGTGCCTGCGACATCCGCAGCGGACCCTTCAAGCTCACCCGGCGGCAGCATCTCCGTCATCCGGGTTGCCGCCCTCGGCTGCCCCCCGATACCAGCGCGGATAGAACGACGCCACCTGCAGCCCATCGGTCGCCAGCGCATGGCAGCCGTGGAGCTGGAAGGGCTTCGTCGTTTCGGACACCGCGAGATCGGAGCCGGCCAGGGTCTGCAGCACGCCGGTGCCCATGGTGCGCAGCAGTTCCGACATGTGGGTGCAGCCGCGCACGCCGCCAAACAAACGTGCGGTGGCGCGGCTGAATCCGGGCCCGACGCGCAGACCGATCAGCTTCTCGTAGTCGGGGGCGATCGCGCCGCAGATGCCGTCGAAGGGCGCCGAATCGGTGGCGGCCACGGCGTCGACGATCAGCGCGCTGCTGTCGACCGTGAGCCGCAGCCACATCGAGTGGATCGGCGCGCCGCCCTGCCGCTCGCCGCCCGGGAAGCGGAAGTCGTGGGCCCGCACATCCTCGAGGTGGCCGTCGACCTCCCAGAGGCCATCGGCGCGGCGGAAGCCCCGGAGGGTGATGGTGCGCTGGTGGACCTCGGTGCGCTCGGCGGAAGATGGGGGCAATGGCATGGCAGGACCGTCGATGATGCCATCCGCGCGCAATGCACGTCTTGCGTGCAATGGCTGCGCCGCGACAGCGAGTTGGCGCAAGCCATGCGCGGGGCCGCTCGCTAAGCTGCCTGCTCCAGTGACATTCCGTCGACACCGAGGAGCGAAACCGCCATGACCCCAGCCCCGACCGCGCAGAAAACCGTCCGCATCGGAGGTGCCTCGGGCTTCTGGGGCGATAGCATGGTGGCCGCGCCGCAGCTCGTGAAGCTCGGCCAGCTCGACTACCTGGTGTTCGACTTCCTGGCCGAGACCACGATGTCGATCCTTGCCTCGGCCCGCGCCAAGAAGCCCGAACTGGGCTATGCCACCGACTTCGTCGACATCGCGATGAAGTCGGTGCTGGCCGAGGTCAAGCGCCAGGGCATCAAGGTGGTGAGCAATGCCGGCGGCATCAACCCGCACGGCTGCGCCGCCGCGCTGCAGGCGCTGGCCGAGGCCGAGGGCGTGGCGCTGCGCATCGCGGTGGTCGAGGGCGACGACGTCAGCGCGCAGATGCCCCGGCTGCGCGAGGCCGGCACGCGCGACATGTTCACCGGCGAGGCGCTGCCCGAGAAGGTTCTGAGCGCCAACGCCTACCTGGGTGCCCTGCCGATCGCCGCCGCGCTGGCGGCCGGCGCCGAGGTGGTGATCACCGGGCGCTGCGTCGACAGCGCGGTCACGCTCGGGCCGCTGATGCACGAATTCGGCTGGCAGCCCGACGACTACGACCTGCTGGCCTCGGGCAGCCTCGCGGGCCACATCATCGAATGCGGCTGCCAGGCCACCGGCGGCCTGCACACCGACTGGGAAGAGATCCCGGATTGGGCCCACATGGGCTACCCGATCGTCGAATGCCATGCCGACGGCAGCTTCGTCGTCACCAAGCCCGATGGCACCGGCGGCAAGGTGATCCGCGCCAACGTCGCCGAGCAGCTCCTCTACGAGATCGGCGACCCGGCGGCCTACCTGCTGCCCGACGTGATCTGCGATTTCCGCGGGGTGGTGATCGAGCAGACCGGCCCCGATCGCGTGCGCGTGGGCCCGGCACGCGGACGGGCGCCCTCGCCGAGCTACAAAGTCTCGGCGACGCAGCTCGACGGCTTCCGCTGCGCCGGCAGCATGGTCTTCATCGGCATCGACGCCGAGAAGAAGGCGGTGCGCACCGCCGAGGCGATCATCGAGCGCACCGGCGAGATCCTGCAGCAGATGGGGCTGCCGCCCTTCACTTCGACCTGTGTCGAGGTGATCGGGTCCGAGTGGTTGTACGGCCCGCACTCGCGCACGCGGCAGGTTCGCGAGGTCACGATGCGCGTGGTCGCAAACCATCCGCAGAAGGCGGCGCTCGCGATGTTCGCGCGCGAGATCGCGCCTTCGGGCACCTCGTGGGCACCGGGCACCACCAGCCCCGGCGGCGGACGGCCCGCGGTGTCGCCGCTGATCAAGCCCTTCGCGTTCACGCTGTCCAAGGCCGCGGTGCCGGTGGCGTTCGTGCTCGACGGTGAGCGGCATGCGGTCGCCATCCCGACCGCTGGCGACGGCGGTTCGGCCGCGCCGGTGGCCGAGCCGCCGTCCTTCGCCGAGGACGACGGCGAGCAGGTCGAAGTCAGGCTGATCGACCTGGCCTGGGCCCGCAGCGGCGACAAGGGCAACCTGTCGAACATCGGTGTAGTGGCGCGCCGGCCCGAATGGCTGCCGCTGCTGTGGGCGCGCGTCACGCCCGAGTTCGTGCGCACCTACTTCGCGCACCTGGTGCACGGCCGGGTCGAACGCTTCCACCTGCCGGGTATCGCTTCGATGAACCTGCTGCTGCACGACGCGCTCGACGGCGGCGGGCCGTCGTCGATGCGCATGGATCCGCTCGGCAAGGGCATGGCGCAGATGCTGCTGGATGCGACGGTGCGGGTGCCGCGCAGCGTGGCGGAGGCCGCGGGGCGACATGGCTGACCGAAGGCGATATCGAAACCATCTATATGTAACGCAGACTGCATCGATTGGATAACTAAGCCTCCGCTCCTATTCTTCGTCCGCCAGCCAACAAGCCAGCCACGGAGACACGAAAAGATGGAGCGATCATGCGCCGAAGAAGTCAAACGCCTTTCGCTGGGCGCGGACGAGGTATTCCATGGCGAGGGCATCCTCGCGGTCACCAAGGCGCTGCCGCAGTCCGGCGTCAGCTACATCGGCGGCTACCAGGGCGCGCCGGTCTCGCACCTGCTCGACGTGCTCGGCGATGCCCGCGAGATGCTCGACGAACTCGGCATCTACTTCGAGAACAGCGCCTCGGAGGCCGGCGCGGCCGCGATGCTCGGCGCATTCGTCGCGCAGTGTCGCCAACACGCTGCGGCAGCCGGCCTCGGCCCCGCTGGCCATGCCCCATACCGCGGGGCCTTCGCGGCGGCGCTGGCGCGCTTCCAGTGGGAGGCCGATCCGCTGCTCGCCGCACCGGCACGCGAGAGCGTGACCGAGTTGCTGCAGCGCCGGTCGGCGCTGAGCCAGCGCGAGGCCGAAGCGTCGGCGCTGGTGCTCTCGGGGTGCCCCGACAAGCTGATCGCCAAGCGCATGGCGGTGGGCCTGCCGACGGTGCCCTTCCACCTCGCCAACGCCTTCCGCAAGCTGCGGGTCGAGTACCGGACCCAGCTCGCGGCCCGGGCCCATGCGCTGGTCAACGACCCGCTCGCCGTGTCGAACTGAGTCGCCGCGCTCAGTCGTGCAGCAGCGACTCCATTAGCTGGCGCACGATCGCCAGCCCCGGCGCCTCCGTGCGTCGGCGCAGCGTGACCAGGCCGAAGCGCGCGCTGCGCTCCAGCGGCGGCGTCATCCGGAGTTCGACCAGGTCGGGCGCCGCGGCGCGGATCGCCAGCAGCACCGCATCGGTCTGGCGCGCCACCTCGACCAGGCTCGAGACCTCTTCGCACTGCAGCGTCACGCACTGCGACGGATGGGCCTCCGGCCCGTAGGTCTCGATCAGGCTGCGGGCTACCTCGTCGCTCAGCGGCGTCGAGGCGATCGGGTAGCGCTGCACGTCTTCGAAGCGCACGCCGCTGCGCCTGCGCGCGAGTGGATGGCCGCACCGGCACATGAAGACTCCGCGCATCTCGCGCAGCATGCCGACTTCGAGATCGGCGCCCGGTGCCAGCGAGCGCGCGTCGAGCACCAGCGCGTCGAGCGTCCGGGCGCGCAGGGCCTGCGTCAGCAGCTCGGTGCCGCCGCGCGCCACGACCACCCGCACCTTCGGATGATGCGTCGCCATGTGCATCAACAACGGCGTCATCAGCATGGCTCCCGGCCCCGAGCCCATGCCGATGCGCATGGCGCCGCCCTGCCC
>NZ_JBFUIU010000017.1:0-33049 GCF_056401695.1 Variovorax sp. P4_D9 | reverse complement strand
GTTCTTGCTCTCCACCGCCTCCATGTAGTTGCCGCGGTTGAAGGCCGAGAGGTCGATCTCCTCGGTCGCCTTGGCCGACCACAGGCGCAGCGTGTTGGTGGCCTGCGTGCCGTAGCCCGGGATGATGGTGTCGTAGGCCATCGCCAGCACGTCGTGGGTGTCGACCCAGTTGGCCGCGCCGTAGGGCGCGTTCTTGCCTTCGCGCCGCTGCACGTGGCCGCCGAAGCGCACCCGGAAGCTCACTTCGGGACGCTGGAACTCCCACGGGTTCCCGCGCGTGAGCCAGTAGTCGGGTGTCTCCACCTGCTGGCCGTCGACGATGCGCTGGCGGAACATGCCGTACTCGTAGCGGATGCCGTAGCCCATGCCCGGCACGCCCAGCGTGGCCATCGAGTCGAGGAAGCAGGCCGCGAGCCGGCCCAGGCCGCCATTGCCCAACGCGGCATCGGGCTCGCGCTCGGTCAGCGACTGGATGTCGACGCCGAAGTCGACCAGCGCCTGCTTGACAGTATCCTGCAGCTCGAGCGCCAGCAGCGCGTTGGTGAAGGTGCGCCCGATCAGGAACTCCATCGACATGTAATAGACGCGCTTGAGCTTCTGCGTGTACTGCGCGCGCGTGGTGCCCATCCAGCGCTCGACCAGCTGGTCGCGCACCGCCAGCGCGGTGGCGTGCAGCCAGTCGTCGGGGCTGGCCGCGAACGGGTCCTTGCCGACCGCATAGATCAGCTTGTTGGCGACGGCGCGCTTGAAGGCGGCGACATCGCGGTCGGGATGGTCGTACTTGAAGTCTTTGATGGTCATGGGGGTGTGGCGGAGTTCGTTGGCTGGTTCAGGCCAGGGCCGCGGCGTAGACACCGAGGTATTGCGCGGCGGCGCTGCCCCAGTCGGCGGGGCGGCGCATGGCGCTGGCACGGACGGCGCGCCAGTCGGCCGGGCGCCGGTAGAGCGCGAAGGCGCGGCGCACCGCGCGCGCATAGCCTCCGGCGTTGAAATCTTCGAAGCAGAAGCCGGTGGCTTCGCCGCTGGCCATGTCCTCCAACGTGGCGTCGACCACCGTGTCGGCCAGGCCGCCGATCCGATGCACCAGCGGCAGGCTGCCGTACTTGAGCCCGTACATCTGGGTCAGCCCGCAGGGCTCGAAGAGCGAGGGCACGAGCGTGACGTCGCCGGCGCCGAACAGCCGGTGCGCGGTCGCTTCGCTGTAGCCCAGCGTGACGCTGACCGACAGCGGCGCATCGGCCGCCCGCTGCCTGAAGGCCGCCTCGAGCCAGGCATCGCCGCTGCCGAGCAAGGCCAGCTGGCCGCCCTGCACCAGCAACGCGTCGAGGCCCTCGAGCACCAGGTGCAGGCCTTTCTGTTCGGTCAGCCGGCTGACCAGCACGAACAGCGGCGCGTCGTGCTGCGGCGCCAGGCCGAGTTCGTCTTGCAGCGCCGCCTTGTTGCGGGTCTTGCCGACCAGGCGGCGCACGTCGAAACGGTGCGGGATCAGCGTGTCGGTGGCCGGATTCCAGACCTGGTCGTCGACCGCGTTGAGGATGCCGCTCAGCGCGTCCGCGCGGCTGCGCAGCAGGCCGTCGAGGCCGAAGCCCTGTTCGGGCGTCTGGATCTCGCGCGCGTAGGTCGGACTCACAGTCGTGAGGCGGTCGGCGAAGCACAGGCCGCCCTTCATGAACGAGAGCTGGCCATGGTATTCGAGGCCGTTGATCGAAAAGGCCGCGGCAGGCAGGCCCAGTTCGGCGAAATGCGAGGCCGCGAACAGCCCCTGGTAGGCCAGGTTGTGGATGGTGAACACGCTGCCGACCTTCGGGCCGTGGCGGCGTGGCGCGAAGGCCATGTAGGCCGGCGCCAGCGCCGCGTGCCAGTCGTGCGCATGCACGATCTCCGGCTGCCAGGCGGCGTCGAGTCCCTGGGCCAGTTGCGCGGCCGCCCAGCCGAGCAGTGCGAAACGCCGGTGGTTGTCGGCACGCGGGTCCTCGTAGGGATTGCCGGGACGGTCGTAGAGCCTCGGCGCGTCGATGACGTAGGTCGGGATGTCGGGGGCGCCGGCGGTCACGATCCGTCCGAGCAGCAGCTGCGCGCGCTCGCCCCAGGGCGCGGTGAATCCGGCCACCGGCACGGCGTCGGCGACGCCCGAAAGGATCGCCGGGAAGCCCGGCAGCAGCACGCGCGCCTCCTGGCCGGCCGCCCTCAGCGCCAGCGGCAGCGCACCGGCGATGTCGGCCAGTCCGCCGGTCTTGAGCAGGGGGAACAGTTCGGCGCTGACCTGGAGGATCCTCATCGTTCTCAAGGCGCCAGCCGCTTCAGCATCTCGCGCGTCACCAGCACCACGCCGCCCTCGGTGCGCTCGAAGCGCGCGGCATCGGCTGCGGGGTCCTCGCCGATCACCATTTCGTCGGGGATCACGCATGCGCGGTCGATCACGACCTTGTTCAACCGGCAGCCGCGGCCGACCTCGACGTCCGGCAGCAGCACGGCCTCGTTGATTTCGCAGAAGGAATGGATGCGCACGCCCGAGAACAGCACCGAGCTGCTGACCTTGGAGCCCGAGACGATGCAGCCGCCCGAGACGATGGTGTTGACCGTCATCCCGTGCTTGCCGTCGCGGTCGAGCACGAACTTGGCCGGCGGCAGCTGCCGCTGGTAGGTCCAGATGGGCCAGTCGGTGTCATAGATGTCGAGCTCGGGGGTGATCGAGGCCAGATCGAGGTTGGCTGCCCAGAATGCATCAATCGTGCCCACGTCGCGCCAGTAGGCATTGGCGCCGGGCCCGCGGCTGGCGCGGGTCACGCAGGACATGCCGAAAGGATGGGCCAGCGCGCGGCCCTCGGCGACCGCGCGCGGAATGATGTCCTTGCCGAAATCGTGGCTCGAATCGGGGTTGGCGTTGTCTTCCTCGAGCAGTTTGTAGAGGTATTCGGAGTCGAAGACGTAGATGCCCATGCTGGCCAACGCCACCTCGGGGTTTCCCGGCATGGCCGGGGGGTCGGCGGGCTTCTCGAGAAAGGCCGTGATGTTGCGCTCGCCGTCGATCGCCATCACGCCGAAGGCCGTGGCCTCCATGCGCGGCACTTCGATGCAGCCGACGGTGCAGCCGCGGCCGCTGGCGACGTGGTCGGTTAGCATGATCGAGTAGTCCATCTTGTAGACGTGGTCGCCGGCCAGCACCACCACGTAGTCGTGCGGCGTCGAACGGGTCTGGATGATGTCGAGGTTCTGGTACACCGCGTCGGCCGTGCCGCGGTACCAGTGCTCGTCGCCGACCCGCTGCTGTGCCGGCAGCACGTCGACCATCTCGTTGAGCTCGGCGCGCAGGAAGCTCCAGCCGCGCTGCAGGTGGCGCATCAGCGAGTGCGACTTGTACTGCGTCACCACCGCCATCCGCCGGATGCCCGAGTTGAGGCAGTTCGACAGCGCGAAATCGATGATGCGGAACTTGCCTCCGAAGTAGACCGCGGGCTTGGCCCGTCGGTCCGTGAGTTGCTTGAGCCGGGAGCCGCGGCCGCCGGCCAGCACCAGGGCGATGGTACGGCGAACGAGTTGGTGGGCCTGCAGGGTGGGTTGCGCCTTGTCTTCCATCAGTAGCCTCCGTTGGTTTTCTCGATGATTCCAGCCTAGCACCGCGGTGCGCCAGGTGTCATGTTCTTGCGATCCAGAGGCTGCCGCTCGGCAGTGTTCGTGTGGGGTGAAGCGATTCGGCGGCCGCCTCGTCGAGGGCCGGGTCGCTGGCCAGCCGGCGCCTCCAGCGGCCCCGCGGCAGGGTGAATTCGACCTCGGCCCCGCCGGCGTTGAGCAGCAGCAGCCAGTTCGGAGCCGGTGCCGGCGCCTCGAACAGGACCGCCAGGGCATGGCGGTCGCTGCGCCAGTCCTCACCGCGCATGTCGTGGCCCTCGGGCGCCAGCCAGCGCAGCGCGGTCGCGCCCGCGGCGGGCTCGGGCGGCCACCATCGCGTGCTGCGCAAGGGCTCGGCCTCGCGGCGCAGCGCCAGCAGCCGCGCGATGTAGGCGGCCATGCCGGCGTCGGCGCGTGTCCAGTCCAGCCAGGTCGTTTCGTTGTCCTGGCAGTAGGCGTTGTTGTTGCCGCGCTGGGTATGGCCGATCTCGTCACCGGCCAGCAGCATCGGCGTGCCCTGGGACAGCAGCAGCACCGCCAGCAGCACGCGCTGGAGGCGCCGGCGCTCGGCCAGCACCCGCGGGTCGTCGGTGTCGCCCTCGACGCCGCAGTTGCGGCTCAGGTTGTGGCTGCTGCCGTCGCGGTTGCCTTCGCCATTGGCCAGGTTGTGGCGTTCGCTGTAGCTCAGCAGATCGCGCAGGGTGAAGCCATCGTGCGCGGTGATGAAGTTGACGCTGGCGGTCGGGGCGCGGCGGTTGCGCTTGAAATCGTCGCTGGAGGCCGTGAAGCGATGGGCGAATTCGCCGACGGCCTCGCAGCGCCGCAGCCAGAAGCCGCGCTGGCTGTCGCGGAAGCGGTCGTTCCATTCGAGCCAGCCGGGCGGAAACTCGCCCAGCCGGTAGCCGCCCGGGCCGATGTCCCAGGGTTCGGCGATCAGCAGCGCGCGCGACAGCACCGGATCCTGCGCGACCGCCGCGAGGAAGGGCGCGCGCGGGTCGAACTGGCCGTCGGCGCCGCGCGCCAGCACCGGCGCCAGGTCAAAGCGGAAGCCGTCGACCCCGAGTTCGCACATCCAGTAGCGCAGGCTGTCCATCACCAGCTGCAGCACCCGCGGCTCGGCCAGGTTCAGGCAGTTGCCGCAGCCGGTCCAGTTCTGGTAGAGCGCCCGGTCGTCGGGGCGCAGGTGGTAGTAGAGCGCGTTGTCGATGCCGCGCAGGCTCAGCGTCGGGCCGAGCTCGTCGGTCTCGGCGCTGTGGTTGTAGACCACGTCGATCACCAGTTCCATGCCGCGCGCGTGGACCGCGTCGGCCAAGGCGCGGAACTCGCTCGCGGGCGTGCTGCCGGGGCGGCCGCTCCAGTAGCGCACTTCGGGCGCGAACCAGCCGATCGAGCTGTAGCCCCAGTAGTTGCTGAGGCCCTGCGCGAGCAGGCGCGACTCGTCGGCGCGCTGCTGCACCGGCATCAGGCTCAGCGTGGTGACGCCGAGGCGCTGCAAGTGGTCGAGCACCGCCGGCTCCGCGACCCCGGCGTAGCTGCCGCGCAGGGCCTCGGGAACGTCGGGATGCAGGCGGGTCTGGCCACGCACGTGGACTTCGCAGAGCACGCGGTCGCCGGCCGGGATGCGGCTGCGCCCCGGCGGTGCCGCGGGCAGGGGCGCCGCGACCCGGGCCTTGAGCGCGATCGCCGCGTTGTCCCGGGTGTCGCGCCGCTCCGGGTGCGCCGGGTCGTGGCCGAGGAACAGGTCTTCGCCGCCGTAGCGGCCGACGATCTCGCGTGCGTAGGGGTCGAGCAGCAGCTTGGCGGGATTGAAGCGCAGCCCCTCGTGGGTCGCCCACGGGCCGTGGACCCGCCAGCCGTAGACCAGGCCCGGCCGGGCGCTCGGCAGGCGGGTGTGCCAGACGCCGTCGGTGCAGGCGCTCAGCTTGAGGCGCTGCTGTTCATGGGCGCCGCTGCTGTCGAACAGGCACAGCTCGACCTCCGTGGCGTTCGGCGCGGCGAGCGCGAAATTGACGCCTTCGGGGCTCGGCGTGGCGCCCAGCGGCAGGGGCGAGCCGTCGATCAAGGGCTGCCCCCCGGCCTCACGCCAGCACCCACATCAAGGTTCCCAAGGGCGGCACCGAGATCACCATCGACCGGGCCCGGCCATGCCAGGGCACGGGTTCGCTCGCGATCGGCGCGTTGCCGACGCCGCTGCCGCCGTAGACAGGGTTGTCGGTGTTGATGAGCTCGTGGTAGGTGCCCTCCGCGGGCACCCCCAGCCGATAGCCGAGCCGCGGCACCGGCGTGAAATTGCACACCGCCAGCACGAAGCTGCCGTTGCGCGCGCGCCGCACGAAAGAGAACACCGAATGGTCGGCGTCGTCGTGGCAGACCCACTCGAAGCCCTCGGCCTCGCAGTCGAGTTCGTGCAGCGCAGGAAAGTGGCTGTAGACGTTGTTGAGGTCGCGCACCAGCCGCCGGATGCCCTGGTGCGCCGGCTGCTCGAGCAGGTGCCAGTCGAGGCTGTGGTCGGCGTTCCATTCGGCGAACTGGGCGAACTCGCCGCCCATGAACAGCAGCTTCTTGCCCGGGTAGGCCCACAGGTAGCCATAGAGGTTGCGCAGCCCGGCGAACTTCTGCCAGGCGTCGCCGGGCATGCGGCCGATCATCGAGCCCTTGCCGTGCACCACCTCGTCGTGCGACAGCGGCAGCACGAAGTTCTCGCTGAAGGCGTACATCAGGCCGAAGGTGATGCGCTGATGGTGGTGCTTGCGATAGACCGGATTGATGCCGGTGTAGGCCAGCGTGTCGTTCATCCAGCCCATGTTCCACTTGTAGTGGAAGCCGAGGCCGCCGTTCTCGGGCGGCCGCGTCACGCCGGAGAAGCTGGTCGACTCCTCGGCCAGGGTCACGGCGCCGGGCCGTTCGATGCCGACCACGCGGTTCATGCGGCGCAGGAATTCGATCGCCTCGAGGTTCTCGCGTCCGCCGAGCGCGTTGGGCACCCATTCGCCGGCCTTGCGACTGTAGTCGCGGTAGAGCATGGAGGCCACGGCGTCGACCCGCAGGCCGTCGACGCCATAGCGCTCGAGCCAGTAGAGCGCATTGCCGACCAGGTAGTTGCGGACCTCGATCCGCGCGTAGTTGAAGATCAGCGTCTGCCAGTCGTTGTGGAAGCCCTCGCGCGGGTCGGCGTATTCGTAAAGCGCGGTGCCGTCGAAGTTCGCGAGTCCGTGGACGTCGCTCGGAAAGTGGGCCGGGACCCAGTCGAGGATCACGCCGAGCCCGGCCGCATGCGCGGCTTCAACGAAATGGCGGAAATCGCCCGGCGTGCCGAAGCGCGAGGTCGGCGCGTAGAGACCGATCGGCTGGTAGCCCCAGGAGCCGTCGAAGGGGTGCTCGCTGACCGGCAGCAGCTCGATGTGGGTGAAGCCCATGTCGCGCACGTAAGGCACCAGGGTGTCGGCCATTTCGCGGTAGTCGAGCCATTCGTGGCCGTTCTTGCGCCGCCAGGAACCGAGGTGGACCTCGTAGATGCTGACCGGGGCGTCGCGGGCGTTGGCTTCGGCGCGTCCGGCCGGCAGTTGCACCGGTGCCGGCAGGGGCTGCACCACGCAGGCGGTGTCGGGCCGCAGCCGGGCCGAGAAGCCGAAGGGATCGGCCTTGCGCAGCACCTGGCCCTGCGCCGACAGGATCTCGAATTCGTAGCCGTCGCCGGGCGCCACGTGGGGCGCGAAGATCTCCCAGACGCCGCATTCGCGGCGCAGCCGCATCATGTGGCGGCGGCCGTCCCATTGGTTGAAGTCGCCGACCACCGAGACCCGGCGCGCATTCGGCGCCCAGACCGCGAAGGCGACGCCACGCACGCCGTCAATTTCACGCAGGTGGGCGCCCAGCTGTTCGTAGGGCCGCAGGTGCGTGCCCTCTGCCAGCAGCCAGACATCCATGTCGCCCAGCACCGGGGGGAACCGATAGGGGTCCTCTAGCGCCGACTTGTGTCCGCCCCAGTCGACCTCGAAGCGGTAGCCGAGCCGGGCCTCCGAGGCTGGCACCAGGGCGGCGAAAAGGTCGCTGTCGCCCTGGCGGTCGAGTTCGGCCAGCGGCCAGCCCGAGCCCGAGTGCAGCACCGCCACGGACTGGGCGCCCGGCAGCAGCGCGCGCACCCACAAGCCCTCGTCCGTCTCGTGCGGACCCAGCACCGCAAACGGGTCGCCATGCTCGGCGCGCATCAAAGCTCGGACTTCGGCATCAGGCAGCATGCAGGGGMTCCCCCATGAAGACGCCGAAGGGCGGCAGCGCGAGGGCGCGGCCATCGAGTTCGGCGCCGGCGAACGGCGATCCGGCCAGCGGCCGAAGGGCCTGCGCCAATTGCAGTGTCGCCGGCGTGTCGGACAGATTGAACACCGCTTGCAGCGCCTTGTCACCCTCGCGCCGTTCGAAGCACAGCAAGGGCTCCGGCGCCTCGAGGAATTTCATTCGGCCGGTGCGCAGCAAGGGCTGCGTGCGCCGCCAGTGCAGCAGCGCGCGGCTGTAGTGCAGCATCGACTGCGGGTCGCCGGCTTGCTGGTCGATGGCCAGTGCCAGGTGGGTCTGCGGCACCGGCAGCCAGGGCAGGCCATCGGTGAAGCCGCCGTGGGGCTGGTCGGCCCGCCACGGCATCGGCGTCCGGCAGCCGTCGCGGCCCTTGAACTCGGGCCAGAAGGCCCGGCCGTATGGGTCCTGCAGCAATTCGAAGGGCACCTCGGCCTCAGGCAGGCCGAGTTCCTCGCCCTGGTAGACGCTGGCACTGCCGCGCAGCGACAGCAGCAGCGCCAACCAGAGCCGGTCGCGCCGGGTGTCGACCGAGCCGGCGGCGTTCCACCGGCTGGCCACGCGCGGCACATCGTGGTTGGAGACCGCCCAGCAGCCCCAGCCGTCGGTCTCGCCGAGGGCCCTGTCGAGCGCCTCGACCTGGGTCCGCAGATGGCGGGCGCTGTGCTCGCTGGTCAGCAGGCTGAAGCTGTAGGCCAGGTGCAGCCGCTCGTCACGCTCGGTGTAGCGGGCCATCACGGGCGGTGCGTCCTCGTCGCCGACCTCGCCCAGCGCGATCGCGCCGTAGCCGTCGAGCAGCCGGCGCAGGCGTTCGAGGAACAACAGGTTCTCGGGCTGGCTCTTGTCGTACAGGTGCTGCTGCATCGCATAGGGGTTGTCGGCCCGCACCGTGCTCACCTCGCCGCCGTTCGCGGGCGGGTTGTCGCGCAATTGCGCATCGTGGAATTGATGGTTGCAGGCATCGAAGCGGAAGCCGTCGACCCCGCGCTCGCACCAGAACTTCACCTCGCCGAGCAGCGCCTCCTGCACCGCCGGGCAGTGGAAGTTGAGGTCGGGCTGCTCGGCCAGGAAACTGTGCAGGTAGTACTGGCGTCGGCGCGAATCCCATTGCCAGGCCGAACCGCCGAAGACCGACAGCCAGTTGTTGGGCGGCGTGCCGTCGGGGCGGGGGTCGGCCCAGACGTACCAGTCGGCCCGCGGGTTGTCGCGGCTGGCGCGGCTGGCCGCGAACCACGCATGCTGGTCGGAGGTGTGGGACAGGACCTGGTCGATGATGATCTTCAGGCCGAGCCCATGGGCCCGGGCCAGCAGGGCGTCGAAGTCCTGCAGGGTGCCGAAGATCGGGTCGACCGCCCGGTAGTCGGCCACGTCGTAGCCGAAATCTTTCATCGGCGAGCGGAAGAAGGGGGAGATCCAAATCGCGTCCACCCCCAGCCCGGCCACATGGCCCAGGGTGCCCGTGATGCCCGGCAGGTCGCCGATGCCGTCTCCGTTGCTGTCCATGAAGCTGCGCGGGTAGATCTGGTAGATCACAGCGCCGCGCCACCAGTCCTTGACCATGCAGTGCCCCTCGGGTTCGAAAATCATTGTGACATGCGAGAAGTGGGCCATCTCCGCAACCGCGATAATTCGCCTTCCCCCGGCCGCCTGGCGCCGGGTCGTTGCCGAGTGCCAAGAGTGCCCATGAACCCCAGCTACAAACCCGCCGAAGTCGAGTCCGCCGCCCAGGCCCAATGGACCGCGGCCGATGCCTACCGCGTGACCGAGGACGCGCGCAAGAAGAAGTACTACGCCTGCTCCATGCTGCCTTACCCCAGCGGCAAGCTGCACATGGGCCACGTGCGCAACTACACGATCAACGACATGCTCACGCGCTACCTGCGCATGAGCGGCTACAACGTGCTGATGCCGATGGGTTGGGACGCCTTCGGCCTGCCGGCCGAGAACGCCGCGCTCAAAAACGGCGTTCCACCGGCGAAATGGACCTACGAGAACATCGGCTACATGAAGAGCCAGCTCCAGGCCATGGGCCTGGCGATCGACTGGAGCCGCGAGATCGCCACCTGCGACCCGAGCTACTACAAGTGGAACCAGTGGCTGTTCCTCAAGATGCTCGAGAAGGGCATCGCCTACCGCAAGACCCAGGTGGTCAACTGGGACCCGGTCGACCAGACCGTGCTGGCCAACGAGCAGGTGATCGACGGCAAGGGCTGGCGCACCGGCGCCACCGTCGAGCGGCGCGAAATCCCGGGCTACTACCTCAAGATCAGCGACTACGCCGAGGAACTGCTCGATCACACCCAGCACAAGCTGCCGGGCTGGCCCGAGCGCGTCAAGCTGATGCAGGAGAACTGGATCGGCAAGAGCGAAGGCGTGCGCTTCGCCTTCACGCACAAGATCAAGGACGACAAGGGCCACCTGATCCAGGGCGGCCGCATGTACGTCTTCACGACCCGTGCCGACACCATCATGGGCGTGACCTTCTGCGCCGTCGCGCCCGAGCATCCGCTGGCCACCCATGCCGCGAAGACCAATCCCAAGGTCGCGGCCTTCATCGCCGAGGCCAAGGGCGGCGGCACCACCGAGGCCGAACTCGCCACGCAGGAAAAGAAGGGCGTGCCCACGGGGCTCACCGTGGCCCACCCGATCACCGAGGAACCGATCCCGGTCTGGGTCGGCAACTACGTGCTGATGAGCTACGGCGACGGCGCCGTGATGGGCGTGCCGGCGCACGACGAGCGCGACTTCGCCTTTGCCAATAAGTACGGCATCGAGATCATCCAGGTGGTCTTGGTCGACGACGAGCCGCACTTCAACTACCACCGCTGGCAGGACTGGTACGCCGACAAGCAGCGCGGCGTGACCATCAATTCCGACAACTTCAGCGGCATGCACTACCCGGTGGCGGTCAAGGCCGTGGCCCATGCGCTGCACCAGAAGGGCCTGGGCGAGATGCAGACCACCTGGCGCCTGCGCGACTGGGGCGTGAGCCGGCAGCGCTACTGGGGCACGCCGATCCCGATCATCCATTGCGAGGCGCACGGCGCGGTGCCGGTGCCCGAGAAGGACCTCCCGGTCGTCCTGCCGACCGATTGCGTGCCCGACGGCTCGGGCAATCCGCTCGCCAAGCATAAAGGCTTCCATGCCGGCGTGGTCTGCCCGGTCTGCGGCAAGCCCGCGCGGCGCGAGACCGACACGATGGACACCTTCGTCGACAGCTCGTGGTACTTCATGCGCTACTGTGACCCGAAGAACGACGACGCCATGGTGGCCAATGGCGCGAAGTACTGGATGCCGATGGACCAGTACATCGGCGGCATCGAGCACGCGATCCTGCACCTGCTCTACGCGCGCTTCTGGACCAAGGTGATGCGCGACCTGGGGCTGCTGAAGGTCGACGAGCCCTTCAGCAAGCTGCTGACGCAGGGCATGGTGCTCAACCACATCTTCTACCGTCGTGGCGAGAAGGGCGGCAAGGAGTACTTCCCGCCGGCCGAGGTCACGCCGGTGCTCGACGCGCAGGGGCGCATCAGCGGCGGCACCCTGGCCGATGGCACGCAGGTCGAGTACGGCGGCGTGGGCAAGATGGGCAAGACCGAGCGCAACGGCGTCGATCCGCAGGACCTGATCGAGAAGTACGGCGCCGACACCGCGCGCCTCTACACCATGTTCACCGCACCGCCCGACGCGACGCTCGAGTGGAACGACGCCGCGGTCGAAGGAAGCTACCGCTTCCTGCGCCGGGTCTGGAACTTCGGCGTCGCGCAGCATGCGGCGGCGGCCGCGGGCGGCGCGGCAGCGGCCGGCAAGCCCGTGTTCGGCAAGGAGGCCAAGGTGCTGCGCCACGAAGTCCACACCGTGCTGCGCCAGATCGACTACGACTACCAGCGCATGCAATACAACACGGTGGTGTCGGGGGCGATGAAGCTGCTCAATGCCCTGGAAGGCTTCAAGCCGGCCGCGGCCCACGCCGGCGACCGCGCCGCGGTGCGCGAGGGCTTCGGCATCCTGCTGCGCTGCCTCTACCCGGCGACGCCGCACATCGCGCACCAGCTCTGGCAGCAACTCGGCTACGACAAGGACCAGGGCGATTTGCTCGATGCGTCCTGGCCGGTGGTCGATGTCAGCGCGCTCGAGCAGGCCGAGATCGAGCTGATGCTGCAGATCAACGGCAAGCTGCGCGGCTCGCTGCGCGTGCCGTCCGCGGCCAGCAAGCCGGAGATCGAGAAGATCGCGCTCAGCTGCGAGGCCTTCGTGCAGCATGCCGCGGGCGCGGTCGCCAAGCGCGTGATCGTGGTGCCGGGCCGGCTGGTCAACGTGGTGCTATGAGGCGGGCGATCGGACGCTCGCCGCTGCCGCGGCGCGGCTTTCTGGCCGTCGCGGCCGCCTTGGCGCTGGCGGGCTGCGGATTCGAATTGCGCAAGGCGCCGACCTTTGCATTCAAGAGCATCGTCGTGACGGGCAGTTCGCCGTTCTCGAACTACCTGCGGCGGCAGCTCAGGGCTGCCGGCACCGTGGAGGTGCTGCCCGCCGACCAGGCCGACAAGGCCGAGGCGGTGCTGGAGCTGCTCGGCGAGGCCCGCAACAACATCGTGCTGTCGACCACACCCGAGGGTCAGGTGCGCGAACTGCAACTGATCCTGACCCTGCGCTTCAGGGTGCGGGGCCAGGGCGGCAAGGAACTGCTCGGACCGACCGAGATCCAGCAGTCGCGCGACATCACCTACAACGAGACCGCCGCGCTGGCCAAGGAAGGCGAAGCCGAACTGCTGTACCGCGACATGCAGAGCGACATCGCCCAGCAAGTGCTGCGCCGCCTCGCTGCGATCAAATGACGCTCGCCCCCAGGTTGCCCGGCATGCCGGGATACGGGCTGAACGGACCATGCAACTGAGCACTTCGCAACTGGCCGCCCACCTCGCGAAGCGGGTGGCGCCACTCTATGTTATCCACGGCGACGAGCCGCTTTTGGCGCAGGAAGCCGCCGACGCGATCCGTGCCGCGGCACGTGCCCAGGGCTACACCGAGCGCAGTTCGTACACCGTGGCCGGCGCCCATTTCGACTGGAGCGCGGTGCTGGCGGCGGAGGGCTCGCTGAGCCTGTTTGCCGAGCGGCAGATCGTCGAGATCCGGATCCCCTCGGGCAAGCCCGGCAAGGACGGCAGCGCCGCGCTGCAGCAGATCGCCGAGGCCGCACCCGGCAACGACAGCACGCTCACGCTGGTGCTGCTGCCCAGGCTCGACAAGGCGACCCGGAGCGCAGCCTGGTTCGCTGCGCTCGAGAACCATGGCGTCAGCCTGCAGGTCGACGCCGTCGAGCGTGCCGCGCTGCCGCAGTGGATCGCCCAGCGGCTGGCGCTGCAGGGCCAGCGCGTGAAGGCCGGCGAGGAAGGCCAGCGCACCCTGCAGTTCTTCGCCGACCGGGTCGAGGGCAACCTGCTGGCGGCGCACCAGGAGATCCAGAAGCTCGCGTTGCTGCACCCCGAGGGCGAGCTCGGCTGGGAACAGGTCGAGGGCGCGGTCAACAACGTCGCCCGCTACGATGTCTTCAAGCTGTCGGACGCGGTGCTGGCCGGCAATCCCCAGCGCGTATCGCGCATGCTCGACGGCCTGCGGGCCGAGGGCGAGGCCGAGGTGCTGGTGCACTACACGCTGGCCGAGGACATCCGGGCGCTGAAGCGCGTGAAAGACGCGATGGCGGCCGGCCGGCCGCTGCCGATGGCACTGCGCGAGAACCGCATCTGGGGCCCGCGCGAGCGCGCCTTCGAGCGCGTGCTGCCGCGGCTCGACGACCGGGCGCTGGCCCGCATGCTGCGCGCCGCCCACGTGGTCGACGGCATCGTCAAGGGTCTCAAGCAGCCCGACTGGCCGGCCAACGGCTGGCAGGCCCTGCATCGGCTGGCGCTGATGCTGTGCCGGGCCTGCGCGCCCGCCGCCTCGCCCGCCAGGCCGCGCTGATCGCCGCGCTTCGATCCCAGCGGCGGCGCACAAAAATGGTGCATTGCTGCCCCCTGTTGCACGCCGCCTTTGGACCTCGCTGCACAATCCGGGGATGAACACCTTGAATGTCTCCGAGTACGTCCAAACGCTCGGCTTGCAGGCCAAGCTCGCTTCGGCCCTGATGGCGCGGGCGGACGCCGCCACCAAGAACAAGGCGCTGAAGGCGCTGGCGCGCCGGCTGCGAGCCGCCGGCGCGCCGCTGTCCGAGGCCAATGCGAACGACTTGGCGCGGGCCGAGGGCGCCGGCCTGTCGGCGCCGATGGTCGACCGGCTCAAGCTGACGCCAAAGGTCATCGAGACCGTGGCGCAGGGTTGCGAACAGCTGGCCGCAATGTCCGACGTGATCGGCGAGGTGATCGGCATGCGGCAGCAGCCCAGCGGCATCCGGGTCGGCCAGATGCGGGTGCCGATCGGCGTCTTCGGCATGATCTACGAGAGCCGCCCCAACGTGACCATCGAGGCTGCCAGCCTGGCGATCAAGAGCGGCAACGCGGCGATCCTGCGCGGCGGCTCCGAGGCGATCGAATCGAACAAGGCGCTGGCGCGGCTGGTCGCCGAGGCGCTCGAGGAGGCCGGCCTGCCGGTTGATGCCGTGCAACTGGTGGGCACCACCGACCGCGAGGCCGTGGGCCAGTTGATCGCGATGCCGCAGTTCGTCGACGTCATCATCCCGCGCGGCGGCAAGGGCCTGATCGAGCGCATCAGCCGCGACGCCCGGGTGCCGGTGATCAAGCACCTCGACGGCAACTGCCATGTCTATGTCGACCACACGGCCGAGCTCGACATGGCGCTGAAGATCGTCGACAACGCCAAGACCCAGAAGTACAGCCCCTGCAACGCCGCCGAGGGCCTGCTGGTGGCGTCCTCGATCGCCGAGACCTTCCTTCCCGAGATCGGCGCCATCTTCGCCGCCAAGGGCGTCGAAATGCGCTGCGACCCGGCGGCGGCGCAGATCCTGCGCGCCGAAAGCGCGCACCTGCCGGCCGACAAGGTGGTCGACGCGGTCGAATCGGACTGGTTCGAGGAGTACCTGGCGGCGGTCATCAGCATCAAGGTGGTCGAGGGCGTGGACGAGGCCATAGCGCACATCAACCACTATTCGAGCCATCACACGGATGCGATCGTCACGCGCGACCACATGAACGCCCAGCGCTTCCTGCGCGAGGTCGATTCGGCCAGCGTCATGGTCAATGCCAGCACCCGTTTCGCCGACGGCTTCGAGTTCGGCCTGGGCGCCGAGATCGGTATCAGCACCGACAAGTTCCACGCGCGCGGCCCGGTCGGGATCGAGGGGCTGACGTCGCTGAAGTACGTGGTTCTGGGTCAGGGCGAAGTGCGGAGCTAGGCTCGCCCCCAGGTTGCCCCGCACTTCGTGTCGGGGCGCCCACCCCCTACCGGGGGCAGGCAACACCAGCGGCCCGGCGAAGCCGGTTCCGCGGTGTTTCTGGCATCGAGAGTGGCGCTGTCGAGGTTGTCATCGGGGCGTCCGCCCCCAAATCTACAATCCCCGCTCTAGCTCAGGCACCAATCCAACAAGGCCGCCGCATGGTCCCCCATCTCGTCACCGCCCTGACCGGCCCTATCAACGAACTCGAGCAGCGCGTGCTCGACTCGACCCCTGCCATCGAGCGCTGGTTCCGGCTCGAATGGATGGAGCACACGCCGCCGTTCTACAGCTCGGTCGACATCCGCAACGCCGGCTTCAAGCTGGCGCCGGTCGACACCAGCCTCTATCCGGGCGGCTGGAACAACCTGACGCCCGAGATGCTGCCGCTGGCGGTGCAGGCAGCCCAGGCGGCGATCGAGAAGATCTGCCCCGAGGCGCGCAACCTGCTCGTGATCCCCGAGAACCACTCGCGCAACACCTTCTACCTGGCCAACGTCGCGCAACTGGTGCGCATCTTCCACATGGCCGGGCTCAACGTGCGGGTCGGCTCGATCGATCCGGCGATCAAGTCGCCGAAAAAGATCGAGCTGCCCAACGGCGAGACGGTCTGCCTGGAGCCGGTGGTGCGCAGCAAGCGCCGCCTGGGGCTCAAGCACTTCGACCCCTGCACCATCCTGCTCAACACCGACCTGTCGGCCGGCACGCCGGGCATCCTCGAGGACCTGCACGAGCAGTACCTGCTGCCGCCGCTGCATGCCGGTTGGTCGGTGCGCCGCAAGAGCAATCATTTCCACAGCTACGAAGAGGTGTCGAAGCGCTTCGGCAAACTGCTCGGGATCGACCCCTGGCTGATCAACCCGATGTACGCCCGGGCCGCGGAGGTCAGCTTCGCGACCGGCCAGGGCATCGACGTGCTGACCAGCCATGTCGACGCGCTGCTCGCCAAGGTGCGCCGCAAGTACAAGGAATACGGAATCAACGAGAAGCCCTTCGTGGTGGTCAAGACCGACAACGGCAGCGCGGGCCTGGGTGTCATGACGGTGCGCGACGCAAAGGAGATCGAGGCCCTGGTGCGACGGCCGCGCGCCAGCAAGGCCGGCGCCGCCAAGGAGGACCAGGAGCCCTGCGACCTGATCGTGCAGGAAGGCGTGCTGACCAACGAGCGGGTGCACAACGGGGTCGCCGAGCCGGTGGTCTACATGATGGACCGCTACGTCGTCGGCGGCTTCTACCGGGTGCATGCCGAGCGGGCCCCGGACGAAAACCTCAACCTGCCGGGTGCGAGCTTCGTTCCATTGGCATTTTCCGAAAGTGCGCACTTACCACAGCCGGGCGCAAAACCGGGCGCCAGCGCTCCGAATCGCTTCTACATGTACGGCGTGATCGGCCGGCTCGCGATGGTGGCGGCCAGTTACGAACTCGAGGCCACCGACCCGGATGCCGAAGTCTATGAATGATTTCGGGCTACAGCTTGCGGACCGGCGCGGCAACGGCAAAATAGCGGCCCCATAACAACGCAAACGACAGGGTGGAAGGCGATTCAGCGGCCGAAGCGGGCCGCACAGCGCCCCGTCGCGGTGTGCTGCACGCCAGGCGACCCTTTGCAGCCATTCCGTGTCCGCCCCTAAATCCTCCTCCGCTGCGCTGATCCTCGCGGCCATCGGTGTCGTCTATGGCGACATCGGCACGAGCGTCCTGTATGCGGTCAAGGAGGTGTTCGGCCACGGCCACGTTCCTTTCACCATCGAGAACGTCTACGGCATCCTGTCGATGTTCTTCTGGACCCTGACGGTGATCGTCTCGCTGAAGTACGTGGTGCTGGTGTTGCGCGCCGACAACGAGGGCGAAGGCGGTCTGGTGGCGATGCTCGCGCTGGCCTCGCAGGCGGTGACCGGCAAGCCCCGGCTGCGGCAGGTGCTGCTGGTGGTCGGCATCTTCGGCACCTCGCTCTTCTATGGCGACGGCGTCATCACGCCGGCGATCTCGGTGCTGTCGGCGGTCGAGGGCCTGGAGGTGGTGTCGCCGCAGTTCCGGCACTACGTGATCCCGATCACGCTGGTCGTGCTGTTCGGCCTGTTCGTGGTCCAGAAGCGCGGCACGGCGGGCATCGGCCGCTTCTTCGGTCCGATCACGCTGGCCTGGTTCTTCGCAATCGCGGTGCTCGGCGTGTCGCAGATCCTCACCCATCCCGAGATCCTCAAGGCGATGAGCCCGCATTACGCGCTGCGCTTCATGTGGAACAACCCGGTCACCAGCTTCATCATACTGGGCGCGACCGTGCTGTGCGTGACCGGCGCCGAGGCCCTCTACGCCGACCTCGGGCACTTCGGCAAGAAGCCGATACGCATCGCCTGGTTCTCGGTCGTGATGCCGGCGCTGACGCTCAACTACTTCGGCCAGGGCGCGCTGCTGCTGGAGAACCCGCTGGCCGTGAAGAACCCCTTCTTCATGATGGCGCCCGAGTGGGCGCTGCTGCCGCTGGTGCTGCTGGCCACGGCCGCCACCGTGATCGCGTCGCAAGCGCTGATCACCGGCGCCTTCAGCGTCACCCGCCAGGTGATCCAGCTCGGCTACCTGCCGCGCATGAACATCGAGCACACCAGCGTGCGCACCGCCGGCCAGATCTACATCCCCTTCGTCAATTGGGGCCTGTTCGTGGCGATCGTGCTGGCGGTGGTGATGTTCCGCTCGTCGAGCAACCTGGCGGCGGCCTACGGCATCGCGGTGACCACCGACATGCTGATCACCACGGTGCTGACCTTCTTCGTGATCCGCTACGCCTGGAAGTACCCGCTGATCCTGTGCATCGCGGCCACCGGCGCCTTCTTCGTGGTCGACTTCCTGTTCTTCGCCTCGAACCTGCTCAAGCTGTTCGAGGGCGGCTGGTTCCCGCTGCTGATCGGCGGCTCGATCTTCATGCTGATGGTGACCTGGAAGGAAGGGCGCCGGCTGATGGGCGAGACCCAGCTGGCCGAGGCGATCGACCTGCGCGGCTTCCTCGACTCGGTCTTCGTGAGCCCGCCGGCGCGGGTCGACGGCACGGCGGTCTTCATGACCGCGGAGCCGGGCGTGGTGCCCAACGCGCTGCTGCACAACCTCAAGCACAACAAGGTGCTGCACGACCAGAACCTGTTCGTGACGGTGCGCAACCACGAGGTGCCGTGGATCCCGATGGACAAGCGCGTCGAGATGGAGGCGCTGGGCCACCACTGCTGGCAGGTAGTGGTGCACTACGGCTTCAAGAACGAGATCGACCTGCCGCGCGCGCTCGAGCACGCGCGCATGCGCGGCTGCCAGATCGAGCCGATGGCGACCAGCTACTTCCTGTCGCGCGACGTCGTGATCCCGACGATAGGCAGCGGCATGGCGCCCTGGCGCGAGAAGCTGTTTGCGCAGATGCATCACAACGCGAGCGGGGCGGCGGATTTCCTGGGGCTGCCGAACAACGCGGTGGTCGAACTGGGCTCCAAGATAGAAATCTAGGCCCCCGGCACAATCCAGGGATGCGCTTTTTCAAGGACCTGAGCCTGTCGGCCTTCACCGCCGGCTTCGTCGCCGTGCTGGTCGGTTTCACGAGTTCCGTGGCGATCGTGTTCCAGGCTGCGCAGGCCTTCGGCGCCACGCCCGAGATGATCTCCTCCTGGATGTGGGCGCTGGGCCTCGGCATGGGGCTGGCCTCGGCGCTGCCCTCGCTGTGGTGGCGCAAGCCCGTGATGATCGCCTGGAGCACGCCCGGTGCCGCCGTGCTGGCGGTCGCCGGCGCCGGCTTCAGCATGGGCGAGGCGGTCGGCGCCTTCATCGTCTGCGCGCTGCTGATGGCGCTGGCCGGCGCCACCGGCTGGTTCGAGCGGGTCATGAACAGGATCCCGATGGCACTGGCCTCGGCGCTGCTGGCCGGCGTGCTGGCGCGCTTCGGGCTGCAGGCCTTCATCGCTGCCCAGACCGCGCTGCCGCTGGTGCTGCTGATGCTCGGCGCCTACCTGGTGGCCAAGCGGCTGCTGCCGCGCTATGCGGTGCCGCTGACCCTGGGAGTCGGCATCGTCTTCGCCGCGGCGCGCGGCGATCTGGCCTGGAGCGCGGTGCACTTCAGCCTGGCGATGCCGGTGTTCACGCTGCCGGTCTTCAGCTGGCAGGCGGTGGTCAGCCTCGCGCTGCCGCTGTTCGTCGTCACGATGGCGTCGCAGAACCTGCCGGGCGTGGCAGCGATCCGCGCCGCCGGCTATGACCTGCCAGTGTCGAAGCTGATCACGATCAGCGGCCTTTTCACATTGGTGCTGGCGCCCTTCGGTGCCTTCGCGCTGAATCTCAGCGCCATTACGGCCTCGATCTGCATGGGCCGCGAGGCGCACGAGGATCCGGCGCGGCGCTATACGGCAGCGGTGAGCTGCGGCGCAATCTACGTCGTGATCGGCCTGTTCGGCGCCGCCGTCACGGGGCTCTTGACCGCCTTCCCGAAGGAATTGGTCGCGACCATCGCCGGCCTGGCGTTGCTCGGCACCATCGGCGGCGGTCTCGCGGCCGCGGTGCGCGACGAGCCGCACCGCGAGGCGGCGCTGATCACCTTCCTGGTCACGCTCTCGGGCGTCACGCTGGTGGGCATCGGCTCGGCCTTCTGGGGCGTGGTGGCCGGGGCGCTGGCGCTCGGCATCCAGCAGCTTGGAGGCAAGAAGGCCGCGCTGGGCAAGGACATCGCACCTGCGTGCAAGATCGCGCAGGAAGCCAAAGCCGCTATTGGAAAGAACAGCTCGTGAACATCCTCTTCGTCGCCGACTCGCTCGAGCACTTCAAGATCTACAAGGACACCACCTTCTCGATGATGCGCGAGGCCCAGCGCCGCGGCCACAGCATCTCGGCCTGCGAGCCGCGCGACATGGGCTGGCAGACCGGGCAGCCCGTGACGGCCAGCGTGCGCGACATCACGCTCACCGGGAACATCGACGACTGGTTCACCGAAACGCCGCGCCGTCGTGCGCCGCTGCACGGCTTCGACGCGATCCTCATGCGCAAGGATCCGCCCTTCGACGCCGAGTACATCTATGCCACGCACCTGCTGGGCCAGGCCGAACGCGAAGGCGCGAAGGTCGTCAACAAGCCGGCCTCGCTGCGCGAGCATCCCGAGAAGCTCGCGGTGATGGAGTTCCAGCAGTTCACCAGTCCGACCCTGGTCACGCGCGACCCGGCGGCCGTGCGCGCCTTCCATGCCGAGCACAAGGACATCATCCTGAAGCCGCTTGACGGCATGGGCGGCATGGGCATCTTCCGCGTCCGCGAAGACGGGCTCAATCTCGGCTCGATCACCGAGACGCTCAACAAGGGCGGCGCCGAAACGATCATGGTGCAGCGCTTCGTGCCCGAGATCTCGGACGGCGACAAGCGCATCCTGATCATCGCGGGCGAGCCGGTCCCCTTCGTGCTGGCCCGCATCCCGCAGGGCACCGAGGTGCGCGGCAACCTGGCGGCCGGCGGCAAGGGCGTGGCCCAGCCGCTGACGCCGAAGAACCGCGAGATCGCCGAAGCCGTGGGCCGCGCGCTAGCGCCGCGCGGGCTGCTGCTGATCGGCCTCGACGTGATCGGCGACTGCGTGACCGAGATCAACGTCACCAGCCCGACCTGCTTCCAGGAGATCACCGAGCAGACCGGCTTCGACGTGCCGGCGATGTTCATCGATGCGCTGGAAGCGCATGTGAAGGCGTGAAGGTCACCAGGTCGCCGTCGCCGTCCTGCGTGACCCTTGCGGGGTAGCTAGACATGGGTCGTCTCATCAGATGAAGTGGCCGTACGATGACGGGCCATGGCCATATCCGCCTTTATCGTGAAGGTCCTTGGCGCCGAATCCCTGGTGAGAGCGCTTCGTGAGCGCTTTGATGCGACATCCAAGCTTGGCGTCCCTGCCCATATCACGGTGCTGGTCCCCCTCATGGATCCCAGCGACATCACTTCTGACGTGCTGGAGCAGGCGCAGCGTGCCTTGGACCAAACCGAAGCCTTTCCATTCGCGCTGCGCTCGGTTGGCAGATTTCCGGCGACAACCTACCTGGTGCCGGAGCCTGCAGCGCCGTTCATCGCGATGACGCAAGCATTGGTCGAAGCCTTCCCAGGCTTTAGACCGTACGCGGGCGAACACCAGGGCGTCATCCCACACCTCACCGTCGCGCATGGAAGCGCTGCCGAAGCCGACGAGGCAGCCGACAGCGGCTGCGGCTTGAGCAATGTGCCGCGGTGACAGCGCAATGCAGTTCCGTCGCCCTGATCGAGAACTCGTCCGGCAGGTGGAGGGAACTGCACGTCTTCCATCTTCCGCAGGGCGCTTTGGCGGCGAATCGTGGGCCGGTATGCTGAGGCGGCACGCGACCAAACCCGGCCGGCTACGGTGACCATCACCGGCGGTCACCGCCCCGCAGCGATTTGCGCTCGCGCTCAAGCAGCCGGTCGTAGAGGCCCCCGCCTGGCGCGACAAGGAATACCACCGCGCCGTGTATCAGGAGGCCCAGGCCCCAGCCGAGGAGCGGATACACATACCAGTTCTGCCCGCGCGAGGTCGCCAGCAGAATCAGGAGCAGGTTCACCAGAACGTACACGAACGCATGGATGTACCAGCCCATCTTGGCGCTAGCGCGGCGGCGAGCAAGTCGCTCCAGATGGTCATGGTCGGCAGAGGCGTTTTTCATGGTGCGACCTCATGGGGGAAGCATATTCCTCAAGTGGAACAGGTTTCGCCACCGCATGGCTCCCCGTCTGGGCGTGCGGCCCTCCTGCTTCGCCTGCGTGGGAGTCTACCGACCCGCGGTCGATGGTTCCTGGTTGAGCACCAGGTCGAAGTCCAGCGAATAGATGCCGTTGGGCGCCTGAACCCAGTAAACACACGGATGCCGTGGTGACGCTGCCCTCGCCACTTGCCGCCGTACTGGCCCGAGAGCTCGACCTCGAATTGGTCAAGCCACCACTGCGACTTCCGCGCTTCGAGGTTGCGCAGTACATGCACCAGCGATTCAGCTGCACCGAGCGAAACCACTGGTTGCCGGCCTCGTGGTGGAACCGCTCGTGCCAAGGCAACGCCCGAATCGACGGCAGCGATTGAGGCGGCACGCGCCTAGCCTAGCTTGACAGTCAGCCAGCCCCAAGCGTGAAGGCGGCAAGCTCCCAGTCGCCGGTTTTCTCGTCGTATCGGAGGACGTACAGATGCCCGTCATCCGCGTCGACTTTGAACCAGCGCTGGGTCGGCCCAAACCAGCGGTCAACGATGCCACGCACGGCAATGCGGCGCTCGCCGAGCCAGAAAACGAACGGTTCCGGTTCACCGCGATAGCCGACGCAGCACTCCACACGAATTGCCATGCCTCACGATACCGCTGAAGCTTGTGCCGTTTCCCGTCCTGTTCTCAGTCGCGGTCGATGAGGGCACCTACACACAGTGCCACGCCCACGACATATAACAACCAGGTCTGTGCAATTGCGTAGGGATAGAACATCAGGGCGACGCCGAGCCATTTGCTTCGCCGACGACCGGCGCGCTTTCCGTTGCGGTAGACCGCGAATCCGATGAGGCCGAATAGAACGGCACCCACGATATAGGCTGGGCTCGGGAGCGTAATCCCGAGCGACTGTAACGTCTGCAGGCTGTCCATGGGAGGTTGGACTCAGAATGGAGGGGTAGTCTACGAGCCAAACCAGCAGTGCGACGATGCCCGCCTAAGGCCCACTGTGGAGGACCTCCCGGTCCACACCGGCGTTCATGTTTGGAGCGCAAGTCGCTGATCGCGTTGGGGCTGCAAGCTCGACAACCTTGCCTGCCGACATCGGCGTGCGACGCAACGTATCGCGACCATCGGGTCAAGAAGGACTTCCCTCTGCTGACCGCCGACCTCAGCAGCGCCGCTGCCCATCCACGAACACCGCCAGTTCCCGCGGCGCGAAGGCCGTCCATTGCTCGTTGGTGGTTAGCGGCGCGGTCACGACCACCGCCACTCGATCGTTCGGCGTGGTGTGCTGGGCGAAATCGATGCTCAGATCCTCATCCGACAGCTCGGCGGTCAGGAAGGGATGCCGGCGCTCGACGTACCAAAGATGGGTCGAGGCGTGGGCCCACAGGGCCTGGCCGTTCGACAACATGAAATTGAAGGTGCCGTGCGCCGCCAGCCGCGGTGCCAGTTCGCGCAGCGTGAGCGTCAGCTCGTCGATGCTCGGCACGCCGGCATGCGACTTGGCCAGCTCCTGCATGATCCAGCAGAAGGCATGTTCGCTGTCGGTGCTGCCCACGGGGTGGAAACTGCCGTGCAGCCGCGGCCGGAAATCCTTCAGGTCGCCGTTGTGGGCGAACACCCAGTATCGGCCCCACAGCTCACGCACGAAGGGATGGCAGTTCTGCAGGTTGACCGCGCCCTGCGTCGCCTTGCGGATGTGGGCGATGACGTTGCGGCTCTTGATCGGATAGCGGCGGATCAACTCGGCCACCGGCGATTCGCAGGCCGGCTGATGGTCGACGAAATGCCGCAGGCCGCGGTCCTCGAAGAAGGCGATACCCCAGCCGTCGGCATGGTGGTCGGTGCGGCCGCCGCGCTGGGCGAAGCCCGTGAAACTGAAGGTCACGTCGGTCGGCGTGTTGCAGTTCATTCCGAGCAGCTGGCACATGGCGGTTATTAGAACTGAAGCGGCTTCAACCTGGCACCGACGGTGCCTTCACGCGCAGCTGCCAGGCCGCGACGATCGCCAGCGCGCACAGGCCCGCCAGCATCACGAACACCTCGTCGAAGGCCGCCAGCCGCGCCGGGCTGGTGGCGGTGTTGGCGAGCGAATCGCCGTGCGCCGCGAGCCGCCACTCGAGCACGATCGCGCACAGGCTCACGCCGGCGGCGCCGCCCAGCATGCGCAGGAAGTTGATGGCGCTTGCGCCCTGCGGGATCAGGGGCTTGGCCAGCGGCCGCATCGAGCCCAGGTTGAGCGACGGCAGGATGAAGCCCAGGCCGATGCGCCCGATGATCGCGAAGGCGACCAGCAGCCACAGCGGGCTCTCCAGGTGGAGCACCACCATCAGCGCAAAGGACGCGGCCAGCAGCACCAGGCCGATGCACACCAGCAGGTAGGTCGGCTGCCGGTCGGCCAGTCGGCCGACGCCGGCGATGGTCAGCGCCAGCACGATGCCGGCCGGCAGCAGGATGGTGCCCACGTGCGAGGCGGACAACTGCAGCCCGACCTGCATGTAGACCGGCAGCAGGTAGGTCGAGCCGAACAGCGCGGTGCCGTAGATGAACGCGACCACGCTGCCCATCGCGAACTGCCGGTACTCGAACAGCGCCAGGTTCATCAGCGGCGCGCCGCCCCGGGCGGCCAGGCGCTTCTGCCAGGCGATGAAGGCGCCGAAGGCGATACCGGCACCGGCCAGCAGCAGCGTGGCCTGCAGTGCGGAGTCACCGCGCAGGGCGACCAAACCGTTCAGCAGGCACAGGGTGCCGACGGTGCCGAGGCCGAGTCCGCGCCAGTCGAGTCCATCGCTGGGCGCAGCGACCACGCCGCCCGGCGCGGTGGTCGGCACGAACTTGTAGGCCAGCCAGATCGACGCCAGGCAGAAGGGCACCACCATGAAGAAGATCGAGCGCCAGCCGAACAGGTCGACCAGCACGCCGCCGATGCTGGGCCCGATGGCCGGCGCCAGCACCACCCCCATGCCGAAGATGCCGCTGGCGCGTCCCTGCTCCTGGGGCTGGAAGGCGCGCAGGATGATGATGGCCGGGATCGGCTGTACCACGCCCGCCGCCAGCCCCTCTGCCACGCGCGCGATCAGCACCAGCGTGAAGTTGGTGGCCAGCCCGCCAGCCATCCCGCCGGCCAGCAATAGCACCATGGTGCCGACGTAGGTGCGCCGGTAGCCGTAGCGCGAGAGCAGCCACGGGGTGGCCAGCATCGACACGGTCATCGCCACCATGAAGCCGGAACTGACCCACTGGGCGCGCTCCTGGCCGAGCGAGAAATGATGGCTCATGCCGGGAATGGCGACGTTGACGATGGTCGACGACATGATCGACGCCATCACGCCGACCATGACGGACAGGAGCAGCAGCCAGCGATAGCGTGCGCCGTAGCGGCTGCTCAGGGACTGCGGGGGAGGATTGTTCATCGGAGAGGGAGTTGCCCGCGCTGGGCCGTCCTACAAGGATATCGGCGTTTGCAACGCTCCAGCAGGAAGTATCGGCGGCCAGAATTGCAAGTTGTCCTGTCGAGAGAGCCTCATGGAAGTCCAGAACGACAACAACAACAGCAGCAGCGGCGCTGTCCCCGTCGCCCCCGAGTCTGAGTCCGAATCCGAGTCCAGCGGCAATTCGCTGGCCTCCGAACTGCAGGCGCCGACACTGAGCCGCGCCTACCAGTGCCAGTGCGGCCGCCCGGTGTTCCTGCGCAACAGCCAATGCCTGGCCTGCCTAACGCCGCTGGGCTACGTGATCGAACGGCTCGGCGTCGTGCCGCTCGCGCCGGCCGGATTCGAAGGTGCCGAGCCTGACACTTTCACGGTCTTCGGCGACGCCCACGGCAAGGCCTACCGCCGCTGCGCCAACCTCATGACGCCGGCCGCCTGCAACTGGATGGTGCCGGCGCCGCGCGAGGGCGACGACCCGGTTTTCCACACCGGCGGCCTGGTGCCCGGACTTTGCCTGTCGTGCAGCGTCACGCGCACCATCCCCGACCTGTCGATCGAGAGCAACGGGGCCTTGTGGCTGAGCCTCGAGCTGGCCAAGCGACGCTTGATCTCGCAGCTGCTGGCGCTGGGCCTGCCGGTGGTCACGCGCCTGAGCGATCCGGCGCACGGCCTGGCCTTCGACTTCCTGGGCCACCTGCCGGGCGGTCCGCATGTGATGACCGGCCACGAGATGGGCATCATCACCCTCAATGCCGAGGAGGCCGAGGACGCAGTGCGCGAACGCATCCGCGCCGAGATGCGCGAACCCTATCGCACGCTGCTGGGCCACTTCCGGCACGAGATCGGCCACTACTACTGGGACCTGCTGGTGGCGCCCACGCCCTGGATCGAGGGCTTTCGGCAGCTCTTCGGCGACGACCGGGACGACTACGCCGCGGCACTGCGCAATCACTACGACAACGGGCCGCCGGCCGACTGGGCCGACCGTTTCGTCACCAGCTACGCGAGTTCGCACCCGTGGGAGGACTGGGCCGAAACCTGGGCCCACTACCTGCACATGGCGGATACCGCCGACACCGCCCTGAGCTTCGGCGTCGACGCCCAGAACGTCGAACTCACGAGCGACCTGTTCGAGCTCCCGGACCTCTGGCAGCCCGATCATCCGGGCGCCGGCCAGTTCCTCGATTTCCTCAACGGCTGGGTGCGGCTCACGAACGTGCTCAACGAGTTGTCGCGCAGCATGGGACAGCCCGACTACTACCCCTTCGTGCTGCCGCGCGCGGCCGTCGGCAAGCTGCAGTTCATCCACCAGGTGATCACCGAGCAGCGCGAGCGCGGCGGCATGCCGGCGATGGCGGCCAAGGAAGAACCGGCGGCGTCTCAGTCCTGAAGCACTTCCTGGGCGGCGCAGCGCGCGCAGATGCAGGCCAGTCGGCGCTGTGCGTCCGGCACACGGGCCAGCAGGGCCTCGCTGAAGTCGACCTCCCTGCACCAGCACGGCGGCTGGGCCTGGCCGGTTTCGCGCTCGATCTCGATCGCGCAGCGATTCGACTCGCCGCACAAGGGACAGCGCGACGGATCGGGGCCGGTCGCCGCATTCATCAGGCGAGCTCGAAGGGCGCCAGCTTCTTCGCCACCGCGACGTTGTCGAGCGTCACGTAGACCGGAAGCCCGTCGCGGTAGGACGGATAGTCCTCGCCCTGGATCAGCGGCAGCAGGTAGCGCCGGCATTTCTCGGTGATGCCGTAGCCGTCGTTCGAGATGAAGTCGCGCGGCATGAACTTCTCGGCGTTGGCGACCGCGTCGAGCGGCGCCGTGCCGATGCGGTAGACATAGGGCTGGTCGGAGGTGCGTTCGATGGTCGRCATCACGGCGTTGCGGCCCTCGAGCGCCAGCTCGACTGCGCGCTGGCCGAGTTCGTAGGCCTGCTGCACGTCGGTGGCCGAGGCGATGTGCCGCGCCGCGCGCTGCAGGTAATCGGCCACCGCCCAGTGGAACTTGTGGCCCAGCGCGTCCTTGATCATCTGCGCCACCACCGGCGCCGCGCCGCCGAGCTGCGCGTGGCCGAAGGCGTCCTTGCTGCCCTGCTCGGCCAGAAAAGTGCCGTCGGCGTGATGGCAGCCCTCGGAGACCACCACGGTGCAGTAGCCGTGATGCTTCACGATGGCGTCCACGCGCGCCAGGAAGGCGGCCTGGTCGAACGGAATCTCGGGGAACAGGATCACGACCGGAATGCCGTGCGCCTCGACCAACCCACCGGCCGCGGCGATCCAGCCGGCATGGCGCCCCATGACCTCGATCACGAACACCTTGGTCGAGGTCGCGGCCATCGAGCGGACGTCGAGCGAGGCCTCGAGCGTCGACACCGCCACATACTTGGCGACCGAGCCGAAGCCCGGGCAGCAGTCGGTCAGCGGCAGGTCGTTGTCGATGGTCTTCGGCACATGGATGGCCTGCAGCGGATAGCCCAGCGACTGCGACAACTGGCTCATCTTGAAGCAAGTGTCGGCCGAATCGCCGCCGCCGTTGTAGAAGAAATAGCCGATGTCGTGGGCCTTGAAGACCTCGATCAGGCGCTCGTACTCACGCCGGTTCTTGTCGAGCGACTTGAGCTTGTAGCGGCACGACCCGAAGGCGCCAGCGGGCGTCGATCGCAGCGCCGCGATCGCCTCTGCCGATTCGCGGCCGGTGTCGATCAGGTCCTCGGTCAGGGCGCCGAGGATGCCGTTGCGGCCGGCGTAGACGCTGCCGATGCGGTCGCGGTGCCGGCGCGCGGTCTCGATCACGCCGCAGGCCGACGCGTTGATGACGGAGGTGACGCCGCCGGACTGGGCGTAGAAGGCGTTGAGGAGGGCCATGGCGGCATTCTCCCGCAGCCGCGAGCCGCAGACAAATCCGCCGGCCGGTCCCCCCCAGCCTCGGCTCAGATCGCGAAGCCGGCGCGTCGGCGAAGCCCGACCGAAGCATCGCCGGTCAAGGCTTCGACCATTCGCCGGGCCAGCGCGGGCTGCTGCGCCCGGCTGCAGACGGCGGCCGTGTAGACGGTGTTCAGCGCATGCTCGGCGGGCAGCTCCCCGAGCAGCCGGACGCCGGGCGTGTAGAGGATTTCGGTCACCTGCGTGCAGCCGATCAGACCGTCGCCGCCATCGCGCGCGAGTTCGCGCATGGCCGTCGCGCCGTTGGGATATTCGTGGATGCGGTCGGCCAGCGCCGCCTCGAGTCCCAGGGCCTTCAGCATGCCCGCGATATGAATGCCGGCGGTCGATTGCCGCAGGTCGGGCACGTAGAGGCCTTTTGCCGCCATCAACGCGGCCTTCAGCGCCTGGCTGTCACCGACCGCGACCGCGGGCGCGCCCTCCGGCACAGCGATGCCGGTGGCGACGGCGCCGAGCGGCCGCGCACTGTCGGCCACGACATGCTGCTGCTGCGCGAGCTGGGCGATCAGGGACGCCGACAGCACCAGCAGGTCGCAGGGCTCGCCGGCCATCAGCTTGTCGCGCATGGCGCCGACGGCACCGAAGGTCGGGGCGATCGTGCAGGCGTTCGCCTGTTCAAAGTCCGGTTGCAGTCCGGTGACGACGGCCTGCGCGGCACCGCCGCTGAAGAGGGTCAGTTTCATTGGAGTTCCAGGAAGGTGAAAAGTGGTGGTCGCGTCGACATTCAGGCATCCATCGCCTGCACGATGCGTTCGGGCCGCAGCGGAAGGTCGCGCACCCGCACGCCCAGGGCGTCGAAGACGGCATTGGCGATCGCCGCCGCGGTCGGGCCGAGCGAGGCTTCGCCGGCACCGACCGACGGACATGCCGGATTCGGCAGCAATTGAACATCGATCCGCGGCGCATCCGCAAAGCGCAGGATCGGGTAGTCGTCCCAGCCCGGGTCCAGCATGCGCGTGCGGTCGAAATGCGCGGCCTCCAGCAGGCTCCAGCTGGTGGCCTGCAGCGCGCCGCCTTCGATCTGCTGTCGCACGCCGTCCGGGTTGATCGCCAGCCCGACGTCGACGGCGATCTGCAGCAGATGCACCCGCACCCGCTCCTCGACCGCCACCTCGGCCACCACGGCGCAGTAGGCGCCGCTGTTCTTGTAGCGCGCGAATCCGATGCCCTGGCCGAGGCCGTTGCCGGCCGGTGCACTGCGCTTGCGCCATCCGGCCTGCGCCGCCACCGCCCGAAGAACGCCGATGGCGCGCGCGTCGTCCAGCTGTGCCAGGCGGTAGTCCAGCGGATCGCAGGCGGCCGCGTGCGCCAGTTCGTCCATGAAGGACTCGATCGCGAACACGTTGGCGAATGCGCCGAGCGCCCGCAGCGCCGAGGTGCGCATCGGAACCTCGCGCACCCGCCGGCAGACCACCGAGCGAGCCGGAAACGCATAGAGCGGATCGGCATTGCGGTCGCCGCCGCCGCCGACCGCGGGTGGCGCATCGCTCGCCTCGACGCTTTCGAAGGGCCGTGCCAGATACCAGGCGCCGAGCAAGGTCGGCGTGGCGCCGCGCCCGGGCCGCAGCCCATGGCCGGGACTCCAGGATTCGTGCCGCCACGCCAGCACGCGGCCGGCCGGGTCGAGGTCGGCCTCGAGCGCGATCGCCATCGCCGGGCCCAGTGGCGACCAGCACAGTTCGTCGGCGCGCGACCATTGAACCCGCACCGGCCGCGTCGGGCACGCGCGTGCCAGCCAGGCGGCGTCGAAGGCGACGTCGTCGGCGCCGTTGTGGCCGTAGCAACCGGCGCCTTGCACATGGCGGACCACGATGTCCCCTGGCGCCACGTCGAGCGCGAGCGCCAGGTCCCGGCGCAGGTTGTAGATACCCTGGCTGTGGCTCCAGACGCTGAGCGTTCCGCCCTCGAACACCGCCAGTGCGCAGGAAGGGCCGATCGACGCGTGGCGGATGAAGGGCTTCGAATAGGCTGCGCGAAGCGTTCTGGCCGCGGCCGCCGCGTGGGTGGGCGCCGTGTTCGCGAGTTCGAGCGGCGTCGACGGAAGCGATTGCAGCCAGGGCCGAAGCGCGTCGGCGTCGGGCAGGGTAGCGCGTTCGCGCCAGGTCGCGAGCGCCGCGACCCGGGCGGCGGCGCGTTCCGCCAGCGCTTCGGTCTCGGCCACCACGCCGAGCTGCGAGCCGTCGCGCAGCACCTCGAGCACGCCATCCCAGCCGCGCACCTCGTCGATGCGGCACTCGGCGAGCTCGGCCCCGGGCGATGGCGGCCGCACGATGCGTCCGTGCACCATGCGCGGCAGCACCATGTCGTGGATGAAGACGAACTCGCCGAACACCTTGTCGGCGATGTCGTCGCGCGGCTGCGCGCGGCCGACGATGCGCAAGTCGCCGGGCTGTTTCGGGCCGGCGCCTGCAACGGCGTCGACCTCGAGCAGCGCTTCGTCGGCCAGCTCCCAGTAGCTGCACAGGCGCCGCTCGCCATGGAAGATCGTGCCGTGCACCACGCGCAGCTGCGCCGCCGGCAGCCCGTGCATCGCCGCGGCGCGCGCCAGGTAGATCGCGCGGGCCTGCGCGCAGACATGGCGCAGCGCGGCGCCCGAATGCTGCACCGACAGGCTGCCGGAGGTCACGGCCTCGTCGGGACTGCTGCCCGTGGCCGCTGGCAGCATGCGGACCTGGGCGAGCTCGAGGTCGAGCTCTTCGGCGGCGATCTGTGCCAGCGCGCCGAGGATCCCCTGCCCGAGTTCGACCTTCCCCGAGCGGACCTGCGCATGGCCACCGGCGTCGATGCGAAGCCAGGTCGAGAGCCGTGGATTGGCCTGCAGGCTCGGCGGCAGCGGCGCTTGCGCCGCGCCGCGCTCGGGCGTCATCGGGTCATCCATGCGCATCGGGCGACAGGGCCTCTGCCGCGCGAACGATTGCTCGAATCACGCGGGGATGGGTGCCGCAGCGGCACAGGTTGCGCGCCAGACCGGCGCGAATCTCGGCCTCGCCGGGCCGCGGATGGCATTGCAGCAGCGCTGAGGCCGAGACCAGCATGCCGGACGTGCAGTAGCCGCACTGCACCGCCTGCTCGTCGATGAATGCGCTCTGGATCGGATGCGGCCCCGCGCGTGTTCCCAGTCCTTCGGAGGTGCGCACCCGCTTGTTCTCGGCCGCCCACATCGGGGTGTCGCAACTCGGCACCGGGCGCTCGTCGAGCAGCACCATGCAGGCGCCGCATTCGCCCATGCCGCAGCCGAAATGGCTGGCGCGCAGGCCGAGGTCGTTGCGCAGCACGTCGAGCAGCGAACGGTCCGGGTCCACCGCCAGCTCGCGGTGCTGGTCGTTCACGGTCAGGCGGATGGCGCGCAGCTCGGGCGCCATCACTCGACCGTGATGTGGGCCGACTCCACGATCTTCTTCCACTTGGCGATGTCCTGGTTGAGGAACTGCGTGAAGGCCGTCGGCGTCATCACCATGCCGTCGATCCCGCTCTTCGCCCAGGTGGCGCGCGTCGCGGGCTCCACCACGATCCTGCCGATTCTCTGGTTCAGGAGATCGACGACCGGCTGCGGCGTGCCCTTGGGCGCCATCAGACCGAGCCAGATCGTGGCGGTGTAGTCGGGCAGGCCGAGTTCGGCCATGGTCGGCACGTCGGGCAGGACGCTCGAGCGCGTCTTGCCGGTCGTTGCCAGCGCGCGCACCTTGCCGGTGGCGATCAGGTCGGTCATGGTGCTGACGGCGTCGAACATCATGTCGACCTGGCCGCCGAGCACGTCGGTGCGGGCGCCGCCGCTGCTCTTGTACGGAATGTGCTGGATGTCGATGCCGGCCATGCTCTTGAACAGTTCGCCGGCCATGTGGTACGGCGTGCCGGTGCCCGACGAAGCGTAGTTGAGCTTGCCCGGGCTGGCCTTCGCCTGGCGGATCAGCTCGGGCAGCGTCTTGGCCGGCAGGTCGGCGCGGACCACCAGCACCAGCGGGGCCTCGTTCACCGGCGCCACCGCGACGAAGTCGCGCATCAGCTCGTAGGGCTTCTGGCGCAGCAGCGATTCGTTGACGGTCTGCGTGTTCGACATCATGAGGAGCGTGTAGCCGTCGGGCGGGGCCTTGGCGACGTACTGGGTCCCGATGACCGCGCCGGCGCCGGGCCGGTTCTCGACCACGAAGGGTTGGCCCGTGTCCTTGCCCAACTGCTGCGCGATGACGCGGGCGTAGACGTCGGCCGAGCCGCCCGGACCGAAGGGCACCACGATGGTCACGGCGCGCGACGGATAGCCCTCCGGACCCTGGGCTTGCGCGGTCCCCTGCGCCATCGCGAGCAGCGCGAGCGACAGTGAAGCCAGTGCGGCGAGGCCGCGGTGAAGTCTCTTGTTCAACTATGTCTCCTGGTGCCCAGGCCCCGCGAGGTGGAATTCGAACGCGGCGGCAAAATGCGGGCTGGTTGCGGAAAGCGGAATGTAGAACCAAAATGGATCAGGTTCAATACCAATCATCGAAAAATAAATACCAATTGGTCCTCATTGGCTGTGGTGTTCTCAGGAGTTGCGGATGAGCGATCCCTACGCCGAAGACGGCGCAACGGCACCCAAGGCTGCCGGCGCAAAGGCGCTGTCGCGCTATCTGCAGGAGGGCATGCAGAGCGGCGCGCTGCGGGCGGGCGTCAAGCTGCCGGCCGAGCGCGAACTCAGCGAGCGCTTCGGTGCATCGAGGGGTGCGG
>NZ_JBFUIU010000016.1:0-33861 GCF_056401695.1 Variovorax sp. P4_D9 | reverse complement strand
CAGTGATTCGGTGGAGAAGGTCGAGGAAGGCAGCAAGCAGGTGGCCGAGGCAGGCCGGACGATGGAGGAGATCGTCGACAGCGTCAAGCGCGTGACCGACATCATGGGCGAGATCACGGCGGCCAGCCAGGAGCAGACCTCGGGGATCGAGCAGATCAACCAGGCGATCACGCAGATGGACCAGGTGACGCAGCAGAACGCGGCGCTGGTGGAGCAAGCCTCGGCGGCTGCACAGTCGCTGCAGGAACAGGCTGGCAACCTGTCGCAGGTCGTGAGTGCCTTCAGGCTCGAAGGGGCGCGGCCACCTGATCGGCATCTCTAGACCTCTTCGTCGTCGCCGGCCTCCGAATGCGCCTCGCTGAATCGCTTTTCCGCGGCGGTCAGGTGGGTGGTGAGCACATGCGAGATCAGGTTGATGCCGATGCCGGCGAACAAGGCCGGCAGCAGGTAGAGCGCCACCCGCAGCTCCGACACGAAGAGCACGTCGTCGGCCAGGGACGGCGTAATCGCCGCCAGCGTGGCCAGCCGCTGCAGGAAGTAGACGTTCACGGCCGCAATCGCGACCAGCGTGAAGCCGAGCATCAGCACAGTCCAGCGCGAGATCGCCTGCTTGGCGATCATCACCGCGTAGATTCCGAAGGGCAGCACCACCGAGATCGCCACCATGAGCCAGAAGGTCACTTCCGTGAAGACCGAATTGCTGAACTGCATGGGATGGACCTCGGGACGAGCGGCAACTGAGAACTGACGACGCACGCGGGCATCGCGCCGGCGCGATTTTCGCCGTTGCCGAGCCCCTTCAAGGCGCCTTGGGCACCGGCTTCTTCCGGGCGCCGTCGCCGAACAGCCGCTCCACCTGCTGCCCGATGCGGGCACCAAGGGCCGTGCCGACGCCCGGCAGCACGGCCGAGCCCACGGCGGCGCCAGTCAGGGCGCCGCCGGTCAACGACAGCTCGGGGGCGTCGAGCGTACCGCCGAGCTTGAGCGGGACGCCGACCATGCCGTCGACCAGGTCGACCGCGGCCTCGCCATCGAGTCGGCGATTAAGGACCGTGGCGCTGCCGCTTGCGCTCAGCACGCCGGAACGCGCCTTGACGGCGCTGTAGCGAAGGACCACGCCCTCCTCGCTGGCCTGGGTGTCTAGCGTGCCGCTGAGGCTGTCGAGGACCGTGCGGCCGCCCCGGCTGACGCCGGCGCTGCTCACCGCCCGGGCCAGGTCGAATCCGGACAAGGTCGCGGGCGCGATCGAGAAACGGGTGCGCGTGTGCAGCCGCCGCAGCAGTTCGCCGAGGTCGGCGCCTTCGGCATCGACCGTGGTTTGCCCATTCAGCTTGCCGACGACCGGAGCGCGGCGGCCGAAGCTGCGCGCCAGCGCGGTGACGTCGACCTCGCGGGGCTCGAGTTCGGCCGTCAGACGCAGCCGGCCTGCTGCGTCCAGCGCATGCAGCTCGGTGCGGCCGTTCCACGTGCCGCCGCCGACATCGATCGAGGTGCGCCAGCGATCCTCGTCGCCCTCGCGCTCGAGCCTCAGCCTGGCCGGCGGCGTCAGCCCGGAGCGCTGGAGCTCGGCTTCGCGCGGGCGCCAGCCATCGTCGAAGCGCACGTCGGCGTCGTAAGCCAACGCGATCTCCCGCCGATCGATCCAGACCACGTCGCGCAGGCGCAGGCGCTCCAGCGGCCGCTCGGACAAGGCCAAGGCAACGCCGAGCACCACGCCGGTCGCGCCGGCGGCATCGGCATTCCAGCGCCCGCGAAAGGCACGCACCGAGGCTCGCGGCAGGACCGCACCCTCGATCTCGAGCGACTCGACCGCGATACTGCGCCGCCACAGGGCCGTCAGCCGGGGCTGGATCACGACCCGTCGCACCGAGATCGGCGCCGCCTGGTCGGTGGCCAACTCGCCCAGCACCACCACCGGCGAAGGCCGAAACGACCAGTGCGCCGAGCCGACCTTGAGCCCGATGCCGGAGGCCTTCTGGAAGCGGGCGCCGACTTCGGCCGCGAGTTCGCCATCGTTGGGCAGCAGCACGGCGAGCAGCAGCACGGCGCCGCCTAGCAGGAGCACTGCCGCGGCAACGAGGCCGGCGATCCATCGCAGGGGGCGGGTCATGACCAGAGCTTCCACCACGCAGGCCGCGCACGCTGTCAGCCACGGGCGCGTTTACGCCAGCCCGGCCCGCTCCGCCTGTCGCTATAGTTTTGACAATACCGACACGGAGCCATCCCATGCGCATCTGGAAGAAAGAGATCTCGATCGAAGCCCTGACCCTGAGTCACGCGAACACGGTGGTGTCGCTGCTGGGCGTCGAATTCCTGGAAGTCGGCGACGACACCATCCGGGCACGCGTGCCGGTCGACCGGCGCACCGTGCAGCCCTACGGCATCCTGCACGGCGGGGTCTCTGTGGTGCTGGCGGAGACCCTGGGCTCCTGCGGCGCCTATTACTCTGCGCCCGAGGGCCAACGGGCGGTCGGGCTGGACATCAACGCCAACCACATCCGCGCCGTCACCTCGGGCTGGGTCACCGGCACGGCGCGTCCGGTGCACCGCGGTCGCACCACCCAGGTCTGGCAGATCGACATGACCAACGACGCCGGCGACCTGAGCTGCGTCTCGCGCATCACGATGGCGGTCTTGGCCCCACAGGCCGCCGCCTGAGCGCCACCGGCGCGCGCGCCGGCCAAAGAACAACAACCGAGGAGAAGAAGACCATGAGCGATTCCTACCTGCCCCGCTGGCGCAAGGTGAGCGCCACGGCGGGCGCCGTCGTCGCACCCGACGAGCGACTGCCTTGGCCCCAGACCGCCGCGATGGGCGTGCAACACGTGATCGCGATGTTCGGCGCCACGGTGCTGGCGCCAATCCTGATGGGGTTCAATCCCAACATCGCGATCCTCATGAGCGGCATCGGCACCCTGCTGTTCTTCTTCATCACCGGCGGGCGGGTGCCGAGCTACCTGGGATCGAGCTTCGCCTTCATCGGCGTGGTGATCGCGGCCAGCGGCTATTCGGGCAGCGGACCGAACGCCAATCTCGGCGTCGCGCTCGGCGGCATTATCGTCTGCGGCGCGGTCTACACGCTGATCGGCGTGCTGGTGGCGCTGACCAACGAGCGCCACACCAAGGCAGCGCCCGTCAAGGGGCTCGAGGGCCTCGAGGTGGAAGAGGTCGAGCAGGACGTCGCCGTGCACTGGATCGAGCGCCTGATGCCGCCGGTGGTGACCGGCGCGGTGGTCGCGGTGATCGGGCTCAACCTGGCGAGCGTGCCGATCAAGAACATGGCGCCGACCGGCTTCGACACCTGGATCCAGGCCCTGACCTTCCTTTGCGTCGGGCTGATCGCGGTCTATGCGCGCGGCATGGTGCAGCGCCTGCTGATCCTGATGGGCCTGATTGCTGCCAGCCTGATCTACGCGCTGCTGACCAACGGCATGGGCCTCGGCAAGCCGATCGACCTGGCACCGCTGGCGGCGGCGGCCTGGTTCGGGCTTCCGACCTTCTCGAAGCCGGTGTTCGAAGTCAACGCCATGCTGCTGATCGCGCCGGTGGCGATCATCCTGGTGGCCGAGAACCTCGGCCACCTGAAGGCCGTCGGCGCGATGACCGGCCGCGACCTCAATCCCTTGCTGGGCCGCGCCTTCATCGGCGACGGCGTCGCGACGATGGTCAGCGGCGCGGTCGGCGGCACCGGCGTCACGACCTACGCCGAGAACATCGGCGTCATGGCGGCGACCAAGATCTACTCGACCGCGATGTTCGTGGTCGCCTCGCTGATCGCGCTGGTGCTCGGCTTCAGCCCCAAGTTCGGCGCCCTGGTGCAGGCGATTCCACTGCCAGTGATGGGCGGCGTGAGCATCGTGGTGTTCGGACTGATCGCGGTCGCGGGCGCCAAGATCTGGGTCGACAACAAGGTCGACTTCTCGCAGAACAAGAACCTGATCGTGGCCGCGATCACGCTGATCCTCGGTACCGGCGACTTCACGCTCAAGTTCGGCCAGTTCGCGCTCGGCGGCATCGGCACCGCGACCTTCGGCGCGATCCTGCTGTACGCCCTGCTCTCGCGTTCGCGCGCCTAGCGCGGGCCCGACGATTTCGGGGCCGCGCTACCGGATCAGGTAGTAGGCGCAGAACTCGCCAGCGCCATGCTTGCAGCGCTGGAACCCGACCCGAAGAAGCCAACGCTCGAACCGGGGGCTGGCAATGTTCTCGAGGTAGAGGACCCGGGCCGTCAAGCCGTCGCTGCCGTCGAGGAAGCGCTCGACGACGCGCGCAAAGTGGCCTTGGCTGCGCACGTCGTCGGCAACGGTGACGTTGACCAGGCACAGGGCGGGCTCGCCGGGGGTCGACGGCTCGAACCACGAGTAGCGCATGTAGGCCTGAAGAATGGGGCTTCGGTACCAGCGCGAGACGACGTCTTGTTCTTGGGGGATGCTGGCTTCGAACTGCTTGAGCCAGGAAAAATAGCTATCGAGTTCGGCCTCGAGGTAGGTCGCGGAATCCATGAGCCATGGTAGCCCGCGACGGCGCACGCTCCTTGCTTGCCAGCAAACGATTCGTGCGAAGAAATCGGTTTCCTGGTGAGGACTTTCCCGAAGTCGGCCCCAGTGGCGGGCTGAACGAACTGGTACGCCAGGGCGCGCGAGCGTGGAGAGGAAGTCACCGGGCGGGCCGTGCGCAGGGTTTGCGAAGTGCAACCTGGTGCAAGAAATGTTGTCCGGCGAGCGGTTTGCTGCGCGCTTTTGCGACGCCGAGCCCAGTGCCCGTTAGACTCCAACGCTTTTCGCACCAAGCTTTTCCATGGCAGATGCATCCGCCGCGCGCACCAGGGCAGTATTCGAATTCAAGAGCGCCACGCTGCCGCTGATCGCAGTCATCCTCAAGACGGCCGATCTCGACGTGCTGGCGGAAGCGCTCGACGCCCAACTGGCGGACTCGCCCGACTTCTTCGAGCAGGAGCCGGTGGTCATTGACCTCTCGCTGCTGCCGGAAGACGACGCCGAGGCCGCCAGCACGCTTGACTTCGCCGCCCTGCGCGGCCTGCTGGCGCGCCACCAGACCCAGCCGGTGGCGGTGCGCGGCGGCAGCGACACCCAGAACGCCGCGGCCCGCGCTGCCGGCCTGTCGATCACCGCGATGCCGGTGGCGCCGTCTCCGCGCCCGGCAGCCCCGCCGACCGAAGCCGCAGCCGAAGCGCCGCAGATCGTGCGCGAAGTGCCGGTGCCGGCCAACGGCACGCTGGTGATCGACAGGCCGCTGCGCTCGGGCCAGCAGGTCTACGCCCGCGGCGGCGACGTGATCGTCACCGCGGTGGTGAGCTTCGGCGCCGAAGTCATCGCTGACGGCAACGTCCACGTCTACGCACCGCTGCGAGGCAAGGCGATCGCCGGTGCCCGCGGCGATACTGCGGCGCGCATCTACACCACCTGCATGGAAGCGCAGCTGGTGGCCATCGCGGGCATCTACCGCACCTCGGAGGTGGCGCTGCCGGCAGAGATCGCAGGCAAGCCGGCCCAGATCTCGCTTGACGGCAAGAAAATCGTCATGGAGCCGATCCTCTGATCGATGGGCGCGCTCGCGCCCGGCGACCGAAATAACTGAAACGAACGAACGAAGAAGGAATGGCATGGCCAAAATTGTGGTGGTGACCTCGGGCAAGGGCGGCGTCGGCAAGACGACCACGAGCGCGAGCTTTGCATCGGGACTGGCATTGGCGGGCAAGAAGACGGCCGTGATCGATTTCGACATCGGCCTGCGCAACCTCGACCTGATCATGGGCTGCGAGCGGCGCGTGGTGTACGACCTGATCAACGTGATCCAGGGCGAGGCCAACCTGCACCAGGCACTGATCAAGGACAAGCAGTGCGACAACCTGTTCGTGCTGGCCGCCTCGCAGACCCGCGACAAGGAAGCGCTGACCCAGGAAGGCGTCGAGAAGATCCTCAAGGAGCTGGCCAGCCAGGAGTTCGACTACATCGTGTGCGACTCGCCCGCGGGCATCGAGACCGGCGCCATGATGGCGATGCACTTCGCCGACGAGGCGCTGATCGTGACCAACCCCGAGGTCTCCTCGGTGCGCGACTCGGACCGCATCTTGGGCATGCTGAGCTCCAAGACCAAGCGCGCCAAGGAAGGCGGCGACCCGATCAAGGAACACCTGCTGATCACGCGCTACAACCCGAACCGCGTGGCCGGCGGCCAGATGCTGTCGCTGGAAGACATCCAGGACATCCTGCGCATCAAGCTGATCGGCGTGATCCCCGAGTCCGAGACGGTGCTGCAGGCCTCCAACCAGGGCGTGCCCGCGATCCACGACAAGGACACCGACGTGGCGCAGGCCTACAGCGACGTGGTGGCACGCTTCCTCGGCGAGGACAAGCCGATGCGCTTCGTCGATGCCGAGAAGCCGGGCTTCTTCAAACGAATCTTCGGAAGGTAGCCATGTCCCTGTTTTCCTTTCTGCTGGGCGAGAAGAAGAAGACGGCGAGCGTCGCCAAGGAACGACTGCAGATCATCCTGGCGCACGAGCGCAGCAGCCTGGGCGCCAAGCGGCCCGACTACCTGCCCGAACTGCAGCGCGAGCTGATCGCGGTGATCTCGAAGTACGTGTCGATCAAGGCCGAGGACATCAAGGTCCACCTCGAGAAGCAGGACGACCTCGAAGTGCTCGAGGTCAAGATCGAGCTCCCCGACGCGCTCGCGCTCCGCGGCTGAATGCCTGAAGACCGACCTGCGCCAATGCTTGTCGCAGGTCAATGAGTCCGCCGCGCGGCAGGGCTAGCCTTGTGTCTTTCAATGAGGAGATCACATGCCAGCCTCGGATCGGTCCGGCGCACTTTCGCTCGATTTGCCCTTCATGGACCAGGCGCACGAGCAATTCACGGCCCTGCTGAAGCGCGTCGACGAGGCCGGCGACGCCGAGCTGCCGGCCGCCTGGCGCCAGGTGGTGGCCCTCGCCGCCGCGAGCTTCGCGTGCGAGGACCAGTGGATGCAGAGCACCGGCTTCTCCTCGCGCAAGGACCACACGCTCCAGCACCGAGTGGTGCTCGAGGTGATGCGCGAAGGCATCGTGCAGGCCGACGAAGGGCAGCGGCTGCAGGTCCGACAGATGGCCTGGCAGTTCAGGGATTGGTACCACAAGCACGTGCAGACGATGGATGCAGCGCTGGCGCTGCACCTGCGGGGTGTTCGCTTCGATCCGGCGAACGGGCCGGCGCAGCCGGCGCGCAGCGAAGTGGCCGCGGCCTTTTGAAAGCACCCGAAGGCGATTGCCTCACGCGAGCCGGTGGCTGGTACCGGGCGCTGGAGAAATTATCCCTGGCGCCCGGCCTCCCGAAGGCTGAAGCCGGCTGTCGTCGCGCGCCGTAGTTTCGGAAAGAAGCGAAGGAGATTTCCGCCAGGCGTCAGCGGCGCACTGCCGCGTCACCGGGCAACGCCGCCTCCGGCAGCCGCAGTCCGCCCCGCCCGGTCAGCCGCGAGGTGATCGCCATCTTCAGCGGCGGCAGGTGGTGCGCCCCGCGCAGGATCAGCTTCCGCGCCAGCCGCTGCGGCGCGCCGTTGCTCGCATAGAGCTTGGCCACGGCATTGGTGCCGCGGCACATCACGGTGGCATCGCGGCGGTGCCTGCGGTCGTAGCCGGCCAGCACGCCCGCGTCGCCGATGTCCAGGCCCGCGGCCCGCGCATCGCAGAGCGCATGGGTCAGCGTCGCGACGCCCCGAGCAGCAAGCCGTTGCAGGCGCCGCGCAAGGCCGGCGTCAGACCGCCGCGCAAGGCGCGTCCGGCTCGGCGGCGGGCAGCAGGCCCCCCAGAAGCCATCGCATCAGGTCCTGCACCGGCCGGATCTGGTGGCCGAAGGGCAGCCGGCCCGCGCCGCGGAAGAACAGTCCCTGACCGGTGMGGCCGGCCAGCGCGTGGCCCAGCATCTTGTCGATGCAGAACTTGCCCCAACCCGGCGTGCCATCGCGCAAGCCGCAGTGCGCCAGGCAATCGAAGCGCATGGTGCATTCGGTCTCGCCGTGGGTCTTGGCCATCAGCCGCGGCTCCAGCCGCAGGTACCTGTCCAGCCAGGGCGTGCGCACCGCGCGCGCGGGCAGCCCCGCGACGCTGGTGAACTCGACCAAGTCCTCGGGCCCGGCATCGGCCAAGACGCGCTTGAAGGCCGGGTCGGCATCGCATTCGGCGGTCACCGCGAAGGCCGTGCCGAGTTGCACCGCCGAGGCGCCGAGCGACTGCAGGCGGCGGATGTCGTCGAGGCTCTCGACACCACCGGCCGCGATGAGGGGAATACGGCCCTCGATTCCCGCCGACTTGAAGAAGGCCTGCACCTGCGGCAGCACGACGTCGAACTCGAAACGCGGGTCGTTCAGGTCAGCCACCTTGGCGGCACCGAGGTGGCCGCCGGCCCGCCGCGGATGCTCGATCACGATGGCGTCGGGCAGGCGCCCCTTCTTCTCCCACTTGCGCACGATCAGCTGCACGCCGCGCGCATCCGAAAGGATCGGGATCAAGGCGACGCCGGGATGCTCGCGCGCCAGGTCCGGCAGGTCCAGCGGCAGGCCGGCGCCGACCACCAGCGCATCGGCGCCGCAGGCCATCGCATGCCGCACTTGGGCCTCGTAGGCGGTCAGGGCCTTCATGACGTTGACGGCCACCAGGCCACGGCCGCCGGCCAACTGCCGGGCCTTGGCGATCTCGCGGCCCAGCGCCTCGAGGTTGGCGGCGTCGATGCGCGCTCCGGCGTCGGGCTCGCCCTCCCGCTGCGAGGTCTGCGCCCAGAGGTCGGGATGCAGCCGCCTGAGGTCGACCGAGGACACCGTGCCGATGCCCCCCAGGGCGGCCACCGTGCCGGCCAGCCGGCCCGCCGAGACGCCGACGCCCATGCCACCTTGCACCACCGGCAGCAACTCACGGCCGGCCAGCGTCCAGCTTCGAAGGCCCGAGGCCGAGGCGAGCGCCTCCAGGCTCCGGGCAGCGACTTCGACTTCGTTGGATTCGTCCGTCATCCAGCCCTAACGAAGCACCAGCACCGGCAGGGTGGAATGGGTCAGCACATGCTGGGTCTCGCTGCCGATCAGCAGGCGCCCGAGGCCCTTGCGGCCATGCGAAGCCATCACGATGAGGTCGCTGGCGTGCTTTTCGGCGGCGGCGATGATCGATTCGGCGATCTGGTTCGAATGGGCCACCAGCGGATGGCAGGAAACGCCGCCGGCGCTCGCCCGCTCGCTGATCGCAGCCACCATGGCCTGCGCCTTCTCGAGCCGCATCTTGTCGATGTTCTCGCTGTCGGTCGTCTGCTGGAGCGACGTGCCTTCCATGTAGCTGTGGGGCGGCCGGCGGGCCACAGTGAACGCGACCAGCTCGGCGCCGTGCTGCCGCGCCAGCTCGATGGCGCTCTCGACAGCCTTGTCGGACAGGAGGGAACCGTCGGTCGCAACCAGGATTTTCTTGAACATGATGGAGGTCTCCAGGGTGGAAGGCCTCCAGTCTCGGTCAGGCCGGCGCCGGGCGAATTGACAGGGATCAAGCTTGCTTCGCTTGCCGGCTCGGCTTGCCGGGCTCCAGCGAGGGGCCCAGGCCGATCGGCGTCGGCACGGCGTTGACGATGCGGGTGAAGAGCGCGCGGTACTCGTCCTCCGGCTCGTGGCCGGTGAACGGATCGCGGTGGGCGCCGAAGGCGGCATCCAGATCGCGCCAATCGTCCTCGGTCAGCACGCGCTCGGCCAGCGGCAGGATCTCCTTCTCCTCCAGCGCCATGTGGGCCAGGTAGAAGTCGGTATAGCGGGCGACCGCGCTCTCGAAGGGCTCGCGGTGGGCCTCGCCGAGCATCTCGTAGACCAGCAAGGCATGCTCGACCTCCCGGATGTTGCGCTCGCCGCGCGCGTGGTCCTGGTCCAGGTGGTCCAGCAGGTCGCGCGACAGGGGCGTGCGGGCGCGCAGCTTGGGGAACAGCAGCTCGGTCTCGTGGCGGTGATGCCGCTGCTCGGGAAACTGGTCGACGTAGAACAGCATCGCCCGCAAGGCGGAGAAGTCGGGCGCGCTCTGCTGTCTTCGATGGGCATCGAGCAGCAGCAGGATGGACCGCAGCATGGCCGAGAGGGCCGCGTGCTCGTCCCGGATGATGCGGGTGGTGGCGTGTGTCATGCGTGTCTCCGTTGGATGACGCAGCTTTTCACGCCGCCGGCCTTGCCGCCTTGCTGCAGATCAAGAAACGCTGCGTTCGGCCCGCCTTGCCGCGACATCAGCGCCGTCCGGGCCGCGGTCAAGTGCATGATGCGTGGCTGCTGTTCCCGCCGAGGCACACCATGAGCATCCGCCACCTCGACCGACTGTTGACACCTCGATCCATCGCCGTCTTCGGCGCCTCGAACCGACCCGGCGCCATCGGCACCACGGTCTGGCGCAACCTGCGCGCCGGCGGCTTCGCGGGCCCGGCCTACCCGGTCAATCCGAAGCATGCGCGGCTCGGCGACGAGCCGGTGTTCGCGCATGCGGCCGATCTGCCCTCGCCGCCGGACCTGGCCCTGATCTGCACGCCGGCGCGGACGGTGGCGCGCCTGGTGGCCGAACTCGGGGCCCTCGGCACCCGGGCCGCGGTGATCCTCAGCACCGGATTGAGCGCCAAGCAGAAGCAGGCCGCGCTCGACGCGGCGAGGCCGCACCTCATGCGCCTGCTGGGGCCGAGCAGCATCGGCATGCTGAGTCCGCGCATCGGCCTGAATGCCAGTCTTTCTCCGGCCGACGCCTTGCCCGGCGAACTGGCATTCGTCTCGCAGTCCGGCGCGCTGGCGAGCGCCATGCTGGACTGGGCAAGGAGCCGGGGGGTCGGCCTGTCGCACCTGGTGGCGCTGGGCGAGAACTGCGACGTCGACGTCGGCGACCTGCTCGACCGGCTCGCGAGCGACGGCCGCACCCGCGCCATCCTGCTCTACATCGAATCGATCGAATCGCCGCGCAAGTTCATGTCGGCGGCGCGCGCCGCGGCGCGCAACAAGCCGGTGATCGTCGTCAAGGCCGGCCGCGCGGGCCAGGGCCTGCGCGCCGCAGCGTCGCACACCGGCACCCTGGCCGGTTCGGACATCGTTCACGACGCGGCCATCCGGCGCGCCGGCATGCTGCGCGTGGACACGCTGCAGGAGCTGTTCATGGCGGCAGCGACGCTGGCCCGCTTCCGCGGCAATCAGAGCGAATCGCTGACCATCCTGGGCAACGGCGGCGGCGCCGGCGTGATGGCGGCGGACGCCGCGGCCCGTGCCGGCATCCGGCTGGCCGAGCCCGGCGCCGCACTGCTCGAACAGCTTGCCGCGATCCTGCCGCCCAACGCATGCCTCGCCAATCCGATCGACATCCTCGGCGACGCCCCGGCGGAGCGCTACGCAGCCACCCTGTCGGCCCTGCTGGCGGAGCCGTCGACCGGCGCGCTGCTGTTCATCCACGCCCCGACCGCGGCGCTGCACGGCGAGGATGTCGCGCGCGCCTGCGCCCCGCTGCTGCGCAGCGGCAACCCGCGCCTGATGGGCTGCTGGCTCGGCGATGCCGGCATGGACCCGGCGCGCCGGCTGTTCGATGCCGCCGGCGTTCCCGACTACCCGACGCCCGAGGACGCCGTCCGGGCCTTCGGGATGCTGCAGACCTACCGCCGCAACCAGGCCCTCCTGATGGAAGCGCCCAGCGCGAGCGAGAACCCGGCGCCCGACGTGCCGGCGGCGAAGCGGCTGCTGGAGGCCGCGGCCGCCGACGGCCGCGAATGGCTCGGCGAGCACGAGGCCAAGGCGGTGCTGCAGGCCTATGGCGTGCCGGTGGTGCGTACCCAGGTCGTCCCAGCCTCGGGCGAGGGCCTGCGGGAGGCCGCCCGCGAACTTGGCTATCCGGTGGTGCTCAAGATCGTCTCGCGCGACGTCGCGCACAAGACGGACGTCGGCGGCGTCAGGCTGGACCTGCGCGACGCGGCCGCGCTCGAACGCGCCGCGATCGAGATGCGGCAGGCGGTCGAAAGCTCGCAGCCCGGTGCCCACATCGACGGCTTCACGGTGCAGCCCATGGTGCACCGGCCGCATGCGCAGGAGGTGATCGTCGGCGCCAGCATCGACGAGGTCTTCGGCCCCGTCGTCCTCTGCGGCGGCGGCGGCATTGCGGTGGAAGTGACGGCCGACGTCGCCGTCGCCCTGCCGCCACTCAACCGCAGCCTGGCGCGCGAGCTGGTCTCCCGCACCCGCATGTCGCGGCTGCTGGCCGGCTATCGCGACCACCCGCCGGCCGACCTCGACGCCTTGCACGATGTGCTGATCGCGGTGTCGCAAATGCTGGCGGACCTGCCGCAACTGGCCGAGCTCGACATCAATCCGCTGTGGGTCGACGAGCACGGCGCGCTTGCGCTCGATGCCCGGCTGCGGGTGGCGTCCGGGCCGGTCGCCGGTGCCGCCCGGTTCGCGATCCGGCCCTATCCCACGCAATGGGTCCGCACGCTCGAATGGAACGGCCGCACCCTGGTCCTCAGGCCTATCCGGCCGGAGGACGAGGTGCAGCATCTGCGCTTCCTGGGAAAGCTCGATCCGGAGGACATCCGCATGCGCTTGTTCCAGGCCCGCAGCGAACTGCCGCGCAGCGAACTCGCCCGCTTGACCCAGATCGACTACGACCGCGAGATGGCCTTCATCGCCGAAGCCATCGGCGACGACGGCCTGCCGGAGACGCTCGGCGTGGCCCGCACCATCTGCGATCCCGACAACGTGGAGGCCGAGTTCGCGCTCGTCGTGCGCTCCGATCTCAAGGGCGGCGGACTCGGCAGGCTGCTGTTCGAACAGCTGATCGCGCATGCGCGCAGCCGCGGCACCCGGCGCCTGGTCGGGCTGATCCTGCGCGAGAACACCCGGATGCTGAAGCTGTCGCGCGCCCTGGGCTTCGTGCGCGCGCGCAGCGAGGAAGAATCGTCCGCCGTGTTCCACGTGGCCATGAATCTGGACCAGCAAGCAGCCGAGGCCTGAGGCCTCGCGAAGAAGGCGCAGCTCAGCGGCACCAGATCTCGATCTGCTGCGCGAGATCCATTCGTAGCGCCTGCAGCGCGACCGCGGCGAGCAACACGCCCGCCAGTCGCGTGCCCCACTGCTGCGACATCCGGCCGCCCCCCGAGCGCACCCGCTCGAACAGCCACGGCGCCAGCAGCAGCGACACGGCACTGCCCGCCGCGAACAACGCCATGACCGCCGCGCCCTCGAGCACGCTGTTGCTCAGGGCCGCCAGCATCAGCGCCGAGTAAAGGAGACCGCAGGGCATCGCGACCCACAGTGCCCCGGCCGCCAGCACGCCGAAGGGGCTGCGGGTCATGGGCCGCAGCCGCGCCGCGGCCCAGCGTCCGAAGCGATGCGCCCACGCCGGTTGCCGGCCCGAGGCGGCGAGCAGCAGGCCCCAGGCGAGCACGAAAACATGCAGCAGCATCCAGGCCGGTCGCAGCGCGCTCAGCTGCCCGCCCGCCAGCGCCAGGCCCTGCACCGTGGCGGCGGCCACCGCCCCGGCAGCCGCATAGCTCGCCATGCGCCCGGCGTGAAACAGCATCCTCGCCGGCAGCGAACGGGCCGGGGGCTCCAGCACGGCGACGCCGCCGCCGACCGGTGCACGCACCATGCGGATCACTCCCGCGCAGGCGGCGCCGCACATCGCGACGCAGTGCGGCCCGCCGACCAGCCCCATCACGAGCGCGGCGGCGAGCAGCGCTGCCTGCATGGCTCAGACGATGCGCGAGAAGCGCGTCCGGTTGCGGTCGGCCTGCAGGTAGCGGTCGAACACCATGGCGATCGCACRCACGAAGAACCAGCCCAGCGGCGTGACCTCGATGTGGCGGTCGCTGACCAGCACCAGTCCCTGTGCCTCGAGCGGCTCGAGCGCCTGCAGCTCGGCGGCGAAGAGCTGCGCGAATTCGACCAGGTGCGCCGCGCCGACGGTTTCGAAGTCGACCCGACCCTGGCACATGATCGCCATGATCACCGCGCGCCGCAGCACGTCGTCGCGCGTCAGCGCCAGGCCGCGCACCACCGGCAGCCGGCCCTGGTCGAGCAGGTCGTAGTACTCCTCGAGCGTCTTGGCGTTCTGGCTGTAGGTGGCGCCGATACGGCCGATCGCCGATACGCCCAGGGCCACCAGGTCGCAATCCGGCTGTGTGCTGTAGCCCTGGAAGTTGCGGTGCAGCCGGCCCTGCCGCTTGGCCACAGCCAGGGCATCGTCGGGCAGTGCGAAATGGTCCATGCCGATGTAGACATAGCCGGCCGCGGTCAGCGCGGCGATCGAGCGCGACAGCATCTCGACCTTGGTCGCCGCGTCGGGCAGGGTCTCGGTGGCGATGCGGCGCTGGGCCTTGAAGCGCTCGGGCAGGTGGGCGTAGGCGTAGAGCGCAATGCGATCGGGCCGCAGGGCGCAGACCTGCGCCAGCGTGCGGTCGAAGGAGGCGGCGCTCTGGCGCGGCAATCCGTAGATCAGGTCGACGTTGACCGAATCGAATCCCAGTCCTCGGGCGGTGGCCATCAGGTCGAACACCTGCTCGGCGGGTTGGATCCGGTGCACCGCCTTCTGGACGTCGGGGTCGAAGTCCTGGACCCCGAAGCTGAGCCGGTTGAAGCCCAGCGCGGCCAGCGTCACGAGGCGCTCGCGGTCGACGGTGCGCGGGTCGATCTCGATCGAATGTTCGCCGTCGGGCGTCAGCGTGAAGGCGTCGCGCAGCATGGCCATGAGCTGCCGCAGGGAGGCATCGTCGAGGAAGGTGGGCGTGCCGCCGCCGAGGTGGAGTTGGCGCACGACCGCACCGCGGCCGAGCTTCTCGACCTGCAGCGAGATCTCGCGGGCCAGGTAGTCCAGGTACTCGCCGCCCTTGCTCTTGTGCTTGGTCACGATCTTGTTGCAAGCGCAGTAGTAGCAGAGCGACTCGCAGAACGGGATGTGCACGTAGAGCGACAGCGCCCGGGCGCTGGCACCAGCCCCACCGCGCTGCTCGAGCGACTGCGCATAGTCCTCGGCCGTGAAGGCGTCGACAAAGCGGTCCGCGGTCGGATAGGAGGTGTAGCGCGGCCCCGGGACGTCGAATTGATTCAGCACGGCCGGCGTGGGCGCCGGGAGGGACGGCGTAAGAACGGGAGCGGAGGCAAGGAGCATCGCGGGCGACGGCAAGGGCTTTGGTGTGTCACTATGCCGCTGTCGCGACCCGCAATCATTGACCTGGGTCAAGCATCCGGCCCACTGCCCATCGGACAATCCCCCCATGACCTCGACTGCATCAATGAAACCAGAAAATATCAAGGTCGCCTGTTCCAACTGCAATCTGCGCGAACTCTGCATGCCGGTGGGCCTGGCGCCCGGCGAACTGCAGCGCATCGACGATATCGTCGCCACGCGGCGCAAGGTCAAGCGGCGCGAGACCCTGTTCCGCAACGGCGAGCCCTTCACCTCGCTCTATGCGATCCGCACCGGCGTCTTCAAGACCCGGGTCACCAGCGAGGACGGGCGCGACCAGGTCACGGGTTTCCAGATGGCGGGCGAGATCATCGGGCTCGACGGCATCGTCAACGACCAGCACACCTGCGACGCCGTGGCGCTGGAGGATTCCGAGGTCTGCGTGATGCCCTTCGACCGCATCGAGGAGCTGTCGCGCGAAGTCACGGCGCTGCAGCGCCACGTGCACCAGATCATGAGCCGCGAGATCGTCCGCGAGCACGGCGTGATGCTGCTGCTCGGCAGCATGCGGGCCGAGGAGCGGCTGGCGGCCTTCCTGCTGAACCTGGTGCAGCGGCTGCATGCGCGCGGCTTCTCGCGCTCCGAGCTGGTGCTGCGCATGACCCGCGAAGAGATCGGCAGCTATCTCGGGCTCAAGCTCGAGACCGTCAGCCGGACACTGTCGAGATTCGCGGCCGACGGCATCGTCGAGGTCGAGCAGCGCAATGTGCGCATCCTCGACCCCGAGGCGCTCCGGCACATCGTCAATCCGCCGGGTAGTTGATTTCGCGCGCCGAGCGGGTCAACATCAGCGTCAGCGCGCCCGACCCCATGGCCAGCAGCCAGAAGGTGAAGAACCCGACCGTGTAGACGGCCTGCCGCGAGGCCCCGAGCGCCTCGCCGCGCCAGTGCAGGTCGCCCGGGTCGACCAGCGCGAACACCAGCACCTCGAGTGCGCAAGCCAGCAGGAAGGCCGGCCAGAGAATCCACATCCAGCGCTGCGCCTGCATGGCCTCAGCGCCTCGGGGCCGGGATGTCGGCGCTCGGCGTCAACGCGTGGTTTCGACCGGCCACCGCCGGCATCAGCTTCTTGTCGGGCAGCGTGCGGTTGATTTCCACGCCCTTGCGGTAGTAGTTCTCGTCGACCACCGGATCGGGCGTGCGCAGGGCCAGCCACAGCGTGGTGAAGCTCGCGATCACCACCACGCCCGGCCCGCCGATCACCATCCACACCAGCGGAAAGCGGTACCAGGGCGGACAGGGGCGGATCGCGTCGTTCTCGTCGGTCATCATCGTCTCCTTGGACACCAGGGGGTTCATCGCGGGACCAGGAACACGGCCTTCTCGGACACGCTGCCCAGGCCGCCTTCCGCTCGGACATCGAAGTGCACCTTGTGCGAGCCGGCCGGTGCCGCGCCGTAGGGCAGCTGCAGCCGGACCGCCACCCAGCGCGACTGCGCCGGCGCGACCTCGACCACGGATTCCGAGGACACGTGCAGCCCTTCGAGGCCGCTTGCCTCGATCCGGTAGCGCTGCACCTGCTCGGTGGCATTCATGATCTGCAGGCGATAGACATTCTCGAGTTGGCCGCCCTCGACGATGCGCGCCAGCGACGCGCGATCGCGCACGACGTCGACCTTGAGCGGCGTGCGCGTCACCAGGCTGGCGAGCAGGCCGATGCACAGCACGCCCAATATCGTGGTGTAGATCAGCACCCGCGGCCGCAGCACGCGGCGCAGCACCTGCTGCGGCGTCCAGCGTCCGGCCATGCTGTTCTGGGTGGCATAGCGGATCAGGCCGCGCGGGGTCTCCATCTTGTCCATGACGATGTTGCAGGCGTCCACGCAGAGGCCGCAGCCGATGCATTCGAACTGCAGGCCCTGGCGGATATCGATCCCCGTCGGGCAGACCTGCACGCACAGCTTGCAGTCGATGCAGTGGCCGAGCGCCGGCGCCGCGGCTGCCCGCGCCTTGGCCGGCACGCCGCGCGGCTCTCCGCGCGCGGCGTCATAGCTGACGATCAGCGTGTCTCGGTCGAACATCGCGCTCTGGAAGCGCGCATAGGGGCACATGTACTTGCACACCTGCTCGCGCATGAAGCCGGCGTTGCCGTAGGTCGCAAAGCCGTAGAACAAGACCCAGAAGATTTCCCAGGAGCCCATGCGGGTCTGCAGGAACTCCATGGCCAGTTCGCGGATCGGCGTGAAGTAGCCGACGAAGGTGAAGCCGGTCCAGAGCCCGATCGAGATCCAGACCACATGCTTGAACCACTTCTTGACCAGCTTCTCGGTCGAGAAGTCGCCGCTGTCGAGTCGCATCCGCGCTATGCGGCTGCCTTCGATCTTCTCCTCGACCCACATGAAGATCTCGGTGTAGACGGTCTGCGGGCAGGCATAGCCGCACCACAGGCGGCCCGCCACCGCGGTGAACAGGAACAGCGAAAGGGCCGAGATCACCAGCAGCCCGGTCAGGTAGATCAGGTCCTGCGGATAGAGCACCAGTCCGAACAGGAAGAAGCGCCGCGCGCCGAGGTCGAACAGCACGGCCTGGCGCTGGCCCCACTCCAGCCACGGCAGTCCGTAGAACACCAGCTGCGTCGCGAACACCAACGCCCAGCGCCAGCGAGCGAAATAGCCGCTGACGCTGCGCGGATAGATCTTCTTGTGGGCCGCGTAGAGGCCGACGCCCTCCTCGACCGGCGCGATCGGAATCACGGTGCGCGGCGGCGGCGTCGGTCCGGGCAGGGAATCGCTCATGGGGACCTCAGGCCATCGCCTTCATTGCCCTGCGGCGGCCGACTTGTTGGACAGGCCCCAGACGTAGGCGGTCAGCACATGGATCTGTGCCTCGGTCAGGCGACCCTGCTGCGCCGGCATCTGGTTGGTCTTGCCGCCATTGATCATCGCGATGATCGCCTCCTGCCCGTAGCCGTGCAGCCAGATCTTGTCGGCCAGGTTCGGAGCACCCACCGCAGGGTTGCCGACGCCGCCGATGCCGTGGCAGGCCGCGCAGACCGTGAACTTGCTCTTGCCGAGTCCGGCGCGCACCGAGTCGTGCGGGCTGCCCGACAGGCTCAGCACGTAGTTGGCGAGGTTCTTGACGTCCTCGGCCGAACCGACCGCCTCGGCCATCGGCGGCATCACGCCGACGCGGCCGAGCGCGATGGTCTCGTGGATCTTCTCGGGCGTGCCGCCGTGCAGCCATTCGCCATCAGTCAGGTTCGGGAAGCCCTTGCTGCCGCGCGCATCCGAGCCGTGGCACTGCGCGCAGTTGTTGAGGAACAGGCGCTCGCCGATCGCCATCGCGCCGGCATCGCCGGCCAGGCGTTCGACCGGCTGGGCCGAGTAGGCGGCGTAGACCGGCGCCAGTTCGGCGTTGGCCCTCTCGACATCCTTGGCGTATTCGCCCTGGGTGCTCCAGGCGAGCGTGCCGCGGTAGCTGCCGAGGCCCGGGAACACCACCAGGTAGCCGATGCCGAACACGATGGTCAGCACGAACAGGCCCATCCACCAGCGCGGCAACGGGTTGTTCATCTCGCGCAAGTCTTCGTCCCAGACGTGGCCGGTGGTGTTGTCGGTGCTGGCCGGGCCGCGGAAGCGTGCGGTCAGCCACAGCAGCAGTGCGCAGGCCAGGATGCCGCCAAGCGAGATGGCGGTCACGAAGTGCGACCAGAAGTCGCTGGTGAAGTCACTCATGAGGGGTCCTCTTCGAAGGGGAGTCGTGCGGCCTCTTCGAAGGCCTTCGCGTTGCGGCGCGAATAGGCCCAAACCAGGATGCCCATGAAAGTGGCGAACGACGCCAGCGTGGCGGCGATCCGCAGGGTGGTGATGGTGTCCATCGTTGCGCTCCTACTTACTTGAGTGCGAGACCGAGCGACTGCAGGTACGCGACGATGGCGTCCATCTCGCTCTTGCCCTTGACCTCAGCCGGAGCGGCCGCGATCTGGGCGTCGGTGTAGGGAACGCCGACCCGGCGCAGCGCCGTCATGTGGGCGACCGACTCGGCGCCGTCGAGCGGCGTCTTCTCGAGCCAGGTGTAGGCAGGCATGTTCGACTCGGGCACCACGTCGCGCGGGTTGTTCAGGTGGATGCGCTGCCATTCGTCGCTGTACTTGCCGCCGACCCGGTGCAGGTCGGGCCCGGTGCGCTTGCTGCCCCACTGGAAGGGGTGGTCGTAGACGAATTCGCCGGCCACCGAGTAGTGGCCGTAGCGCAGCGTCTCGGCGCGGAACGGCCGGATCATCTGCGAGTGGCAGTTGTAGCAGCCCTCGCGCACGTAGATGTCGCGGCCCGCGAGTTGCAGCGGCGTCAGCGGCTGGACGCCGGTGACCGCTTCGGTGGTCGACTTCTGGAAGAACAGCGGCACGATCTCGACCAGGCCGCCGACCGCGATCACCAGCAGGATCAGCACGATCATCAGGAAGTTGTTGGTCTCGATCTTCTGGTGCGAGAAACCGGCCGGGGGGGTATTCGAACTCATGGTGTGTCCTCAGGCGTGGGCAATGGCGGGCTGCGGAATCGGCGACGGCTTGGAGAAGCCCGAGATCACCGTCATCCAGACATTCCATGCCATCACCAGCATGCCGCTCAGATACAGGACGCCGCCGAGCACGCGCACCACGTAATAGGGATAGGTCGCCTTGACTCCTTCGACGAAGGTGTAGGTCAGCGTGCCGTCGGCATTGATCGCGCGCCACATCAGGCCCTGCATCACGCCGGCGATCCACATTGCGGCGATGTACAACACGATGCCGATGGTCGCCATCCAGAAGTGCAACTCGATCGCCTTGACGCTGAACATCTCGGTGCGGCCGTACATGCGCGGGATCAGGTAGTAGAGCGCGCCCATCGAGATCAGGCCGACCCAGCCGAGCGCGCCGGAGTGCACGTGGCCGACGGTCCAGTCGGTGTAGTGCGAGAGCGCGTTGACGGTCTTGATCGACATCATCGGACCCTCGAAGGTCGACATGCCGTAGAAGGACAGCGAGACGATCAGGAAGCGCAGGATCGGGTCGGTGCGCAGCTTGTGCCAGGCGCCCGAGAGCGTCATCACGCCGTTGATCATGCCGCCCCAGCTGGGCGCCAGCAGGATCAGCGAGAACACCATGCCGATCGACTGCGTCCAGTCGGGCAGCGCCGTGTAGTGCAGATGGTGTGGGCCGGCCCACATGTAGGTGAAGATCAGCGCCCAGAAGTGCACGATCGAGAGCCGGTACGAGTACACCGGACGGCCCGCCTGCTTGGGCACGTAGTAGTACATCATCCCGAGGAAGCCGGCGGTGAGGAAGAAGCCGACCGCGTTGTGGCCGTACCACCACTGCACCATCGCGTCCTGCACGCCGGCGTAGGCCGAGTAGCTCTTCATCGCGCCGGCGGGGATCGCGGCGCTGTTGACGATGTGCAGCAGGGCCACCGCGATGATGAAGGCGCCGTAGAACCAGTTGGCCACGTAGATGTGGCGCACCTTGCGGATGCCGATGGTGCCGAAGAACACGATGGCATAGGCCACCCAGACAAGCGCGATCAGGATGTCGATCGGCCACTCGAGCTCGGCGTATTCCTTGCCGCTGGTGTAGCCCAGCGGCAGGCTGATGGCGGCGGCCACGATCACCGCCTGCCAGCCCCAGAACACGAACGAGGCCAGCGCCGGCGCGAACAGCCGGACCTGGCAGGTGCGCTGCACCACGTGGAAGCTGGTGGCAATCAGCGCGCAGCCGCCGAAGGCGAAGATCACCGCGTTGGTGTGCAGCGGCCGCAGCCGCCCGTAGCTGAGCCAGGGGATGCCGAAGTTGAGCTCGGGCCAGGCCAGCTGTGAGGCGATGATGACGCCCACCAGCATGCCGACCACACCCCAGACCACCGACATGAGAGCGAACTGTCGCACCACCGTGTCGCTGTAGACGGGCGCGGAAGGAGTTGGAGCATGCATCGCAGGGCCTTCATTGATGAAACGGGCACAGTGTCCCGGCACAGCGCGCGGGTGGGCTTGATGCAGGTCAATCGTTGCGCAGAATGCGCTCGCCTTCGCCCTCGACGTCGTCGAATTGGCCGCGGTCCACGGCCCACCAAAGACCGGCGAGGATGAACAGCACCAGCACAACCGAGAACGGGATCAGCAGGAACAGGATGTCCATTAGGCGGCCTCCGCTCCGAGCGGCCGGCGGGCCAGCCGCGCCGCGTTCAGCACCACGGCCAGCGAGCTCGCGGCCATCCCGAGCCCCGCGAGCCAGGGCGGCAGCCAGCCGGCGATCGCGAGCGGCACGCATACCGCGTTGTAGCCGGCCGCCCACCACAGGTTCTGACGCACCACCCGGAGGGTTTGCCGTGCCTGCGCGATGGCGCCGGGAATGACGCCCAGCGAATCGCCGAGGACGACGAAGTCGGCGTTGGCGCGCGCCAGTGGCACGGCGCGGCCGAAGGCGAAGGACGCATGCGCATGGGCCAGCACCGGCCCGTCGTTGAGGCCGTCGCCCACCACCGCGACGGCCCGCCCCTCGGCCTGCAGGTCCTTCAATCGGCGCAACTTGTCCTCGGGCGTGCAATCGCCGAGCGTCTGGGTGATGCCGGCGCGCTGCGCCACCTCGCGCGCCGCGGCGCCGCTGTCGCCCGACAGCAGCCACACCGACTGGCCCTGCGCGCCCAGCGCCGACACCGCCCCCGCGGCGTCCTCCCGAAGGTCCTCGGCCAGCACGAAGCTCGCGACCCAGCCCTGGTCGTCGCAGAGATGCACCTGGGCCGCCTCCACCTGCAGCGGCGGCACGCCGCAGAATGCGGCCGAGCCCAGGCGCAGGCGGCGCTCCGGCGCACCGGCGCCACGGCTCAGCGCGCCTTCGAGGCCCTCCCCCACACGCTCGGCGAGCCGCACCAGCGTCCAGTCCGGCGCCATCCGGTGCTGCTCGCTCCAGGCCCGGACCAATGCCCGCGACGCCGGATGCAGCGACTGCGCCGCCAGCGCGGCCGCGAGTTCGACCGCGTCGCCCGGCCGCACGCCCTTGCGGCTGTACACGCGATCGAGGCGCGGCGTGTCGCGGGTCAGCGTGCCGGTCTTGTCGAACACCACCGTGTCGACCGCGGCCAGCGCCTCGAGCGCCTGCAGGTTGCGCACCAGCACCCCGCCGCGCGCCAGCGTGCCCGCGCTCGCGAGCATCGCGGCCGGCGTGGCCAGCGACAGCGCACAGGGACAGGTCACGATCAGCACCGCCACCGCGACCATCAGCGCCTTGCCCGAATCGACCTGCCACCAGTACGCGGCGGCCGCTGCCGCCGCGACCAGCACCGCGAGCAGGAAGGGCCGCGCCGCGCGATCGGCCAGCTTCGCGAGCCTCGGCTTCTGCAGCGAAGCGCTTTCCATCAGGGCGACGATCTCCGCGAAGCGGGTGTCCGGACCGAGCGCCTCGACCCGCACCTCGACCATCGCGCCGACGTTGTGGCTGCCCGCCAGCACCCGGGCGCCGCAGGGACGCGCGACCGGCCGGGACTCGCCGGTGATCAGCGCCTCGTCGGCCGAGGTGTCGCCCGCGACCACGCGGCCGTCGGCCGGAAAGGCCTCGCCCGGCAGCACCCGCAGGATGTCGCCGACCACCAGCCGCCGCACAGCGACGCGCTCGAACTCGCCGTCGGCATCGCGCCGCAGCACGCTGTCGGGCAGCCGGTTCATCAAGGCATCGAGGGCGCCGGCGGTGCGATCGCGCAGCCGCGCCTCGAGCCAGCGGCCGGTCAGCAGGAAGAAGACGAACATCGTGAGCGAATCGAAATAGAGCTCGCGGCCGAGCGGCCCCTCGGGATGGAAGGTGGCCGAAGTGCCGACGATGAAGGTGATCGCGATGCCGAGCGCCACCGGCAGGTCCATGCCGATGCGGCGCTGCCGCAGGTCGCGCCAGGCGCTGCGGAAGAAGGGGCCGCAGGAAAAGATCAGCACCGGCAGCGTCAGCACCCACGAGGCCCAGCGCAGCAGCTGGGCGGCGTCCGGCGTCATGTCGCCGGGCTGTGCGATGTAGGCCGGGTAGGCGTACATCATGACCTGCATCATGCAGAAGCCCGCCACCAGCCAGCGCCAGAGCGCGAGCCGCGCCTCTCGGGCCCGCCGCGCGCTCGCCAGCATGTCGGCGGCCGGCACCAGGCGGTAGCCCGCCGAATCGGAGGCAGAGAACCAGCGCGATGGCTTGACTGTCGCCGCCGACCAAACCACGCGGGCCCGCCGGCTGGCCGCATTGACTTCGRCCGAGAGCACGCCCGGCACCTGCCTCAGCGCCGCCTCGACCGTGAACGCGCAGGCCGCGCAGTGAATGCCCTCGACCACGACCTGCGACTCCCAGCGGGACGCGGCGGCATCGCCGTCGTCTAGCGCGCGCCCGAAACCCGGCCATTCGGCCGGATCGTCCAGCACCGACCAGGCCGACTGCGGCGCGGCAGGCAAGCCCGGGGCGCGAGAGAGCACAGCTTCCATGCCCCGAGGCTAGCGGGCGCAGCCGGCGGGAGATTGACCCAAATCAAGGGAGGCTCAGAAACGGTACCCCACGCCGACGCCGAACAGCCAGGGGTCGATCTTCACCGTGGTGAGCCTCTGGCCCAGACGGCTCACATCGGAACGGATCTGCACCTTCTTGACGTCGAAGTTCAGGAACACATTTTTGGCGACCGCGATGTCCACGCCGCCGCCGACGGCCAGGCCGAAGCTGCTGTTCTCGAGGTCGAGGCGGCCGACCGTGGGCACCACCAGGTAGTTCAGGCCGGCACCGACATAGGGAGAATCGTCGCGTCGGGCTGGAAGTGGTATTGCAGCATCATTGTCGGCGGCAAGTGCTTGAAGGTGCCGATGTCGACCGGGCCGCCCAGCGCGCTCGGCTGCACCGTCACCGTCTGCTTCTGCGGCACGGTCAGCACCAGTTCGGCGGCGATGTTCGGCGTGAAGAAGTAGGTGATGTCGACTTCGGGGATGGTCTTGTCATTGACGTGATTGCATTGGCCGGCACTCCCAGCGAAGGAATCGGATCGGACTTGTTGGCCGTATCGATGCGCAGCGCGGGCGCGCACGAGCCAGTTGCCCTGTGCTTCCTGAGCCGCTGCGGGGGAGGACACACAAGGTGCCGAGGGCGGCGCCGATCAGTGCGCGCTTGAGATTGCTGCCAACCATTCTTTTTTGCTTCTCCAGTGATGGCCGACCTACGAAGTCGACACTGGAGGCAGTGTCGGCCGCGGCTCGCCGCAGCGCCCTTGATCTGGGGCAACACGACGGTTGCCGCCGAGAACGGAAGTGGAGGCTCACTGCGACGATGTTGACGCAGGTCATTGAACGGCAGCGGACAGGCTCGACAATGAAGTCCGCGCTGCGCAAGGTGCGCGGCCCGCCTGTTTCTGTTTCTTTCCCTGGGGAACCCTTCAATGCTTCATCACCGTCTCGCCGCCCTCGCCGTGCTGGCCCTCGCCTCCGCTCCCGTCTTCGCCGCCGATTGCGCGGTCGAGATCGAAGGCAACGATGCCATGCAATTCAACAAGGCCGTGATCGAGGTCAGCCAGAGCTGCAAGGAATTCAAGGTCAAGCTCAAGCACAGCGGCAAGATGCCCGCGCAGGCCATGGGTCACAACTGGGTTCTGGTCAAGACCGCCGATGTCCAGGCGGTCGCCGCCGACGGCATTGCCGCCGGCCTGCCGCAGAACTACGTCAAGGCCGGCGATGCGCGCGTCGTGGCCCAYACGAAGATCGTCGGCGGCGGCGAGACCGACAGCGTCGGCTTCTCGCCGGCCAAGCTCACGGCCGGCGAAAGCTACACCTACTTCTGCTCCTTCCCCGGCCACTCCGGGCTCATGAAGGGCACGCTCAAGTTGGTCAAGTAGCCGCGGGGCTTTCACGAAACCCCCTTCAGGGCGTATCGTGACAGCCCAACCTCAAATACTGGAGATAGTGCAATGGCCACCAGCAAGTCGAGCACCACTGCCGCCAAGAAGCCCCGCGCCGGGGGCATCCCCACGCCGGCCGATGTCCAGGATGCCTTCATCAAGCCGCTCAAGGGCATGGCCGAGCGGCTGCAGGACCTGCCGCTGGCCGGTGCTGCTGGCGCCATCGTCGAGAGCGGGCGCAAGGACCTACAGGCGCTGGTGAAGGCCAACGAGAAGTCCTACCAGGGCTTGCAGGCCGTGGTGCAGCGCCAGACCGAGATGCTCAAGACCACGATCGAGGAATGGCAGGGCACCGTGAAGGGTCTGTCGGGCAACGACCCGCGCGAGGGCTTCGCCAAGCTCGATGCCATGGGCAAGGCGGCCTTCAAGCAGGCGCTGGACGACATTCGCGAACTGTCGGAGATGGCCGCGAAGTCGCAGTCCGACGCCTTCGAAGTGGTGCGGCAGCGAATTCGCGACAACGTCGACGAGGTCAGCAAGCTGTTGCAGCCGCGCAAATAGGGCGCCCCGTTGGGCGGAACGGGTGTTTGTCCTGCGCAATATCGAGAAATAGGTCCGTGACTGATTGCGCAGGAAGCGTACATTGGAGCGATTCCTCAGCGATTGGAACGAACCCGCATGGCCTCGAATTCTCAGACGCGCATCTCCGCCAGGGCGGCCGAAGAAGCCGCCTCCCGCGAACGACTCCGGCAGGCCCTGCCCGGCACGGTCGGCCACCTGCAGAACCACCAGGCCGACCGCATCGACGACCGCGACATCGATGCCTACGTCCGGCTCAACTGGCTCGAATGGCATGGCGGCGGGCTGCGGCTCACCATCACCGGGCGCAACGTCTGCGCCCAGCTCGCGCCCTCCGCAGCCTGAGCCCGGCCGCCCTTACTGGCCGACGATGATCTGCGCGATCAGGCCGGTCGCAACGGCGGCCAGCACGAAGTCGCCGCCCACGCCGACCCACTGGTAGCCGCGTTGCGGCTGCTGCAGATGGTGCCCACGCCAGTCATTCACGACGTACTGGCGTCCCCTGTATTCGCTCGGCACGCGACCCCCGCGGCGCCACTCTGCATGCGGGTGGGGACTGCGATGCTCGAACTGGCGACCCGGACGGTCGTCGGGGCGATAGCCGTTCGAGCGGTAGTCGCCGCGCTCATCGGGGCGCCCGCGGTCGTAGCCCGCCGCGCCTTCGTGGTGCTGCTGTTGCGGCGCGAAGCGGTCGCCGCGATCGAAGCGGGAATCCTGTGCGAAGGCGCTTCCCGCCATGCACATCGCGAGCGCTGCGGCGGCAACGGCCATGCTCTTTGAATGAATCATTTTCGGAACTCCTTCTGCGTTGATGAGGAGTCCAGTGTGGAAGGCGCATGTATCGCGCATCCCCGGCGCGTGTACGCGGCACGTGAAGCCAGGTAAAGCCCGGGCGACAGGTCCGCTGCCCTGCGTCAGGGTGAGTTGCCCTGGGGGCCGACCGCCGGTGCGGCCCGCGCGTGGCTGCCCTTCGGCGTGATCTTGCGGCCCAGGGCCTCGCCCCAGCGGCGTACCGGGGCGCTGGCACGCTCGGCCGTGTGGTCGACGCCGCGCCGGGTCGCATCGGCACCGTGCGTGATGCCGCGGCCGGCGGCATCGCTGCCACGCTCGATGCCGCTGAGGACCTTGCTGTCTTTCACTTGCGCCTTGTTGTCCGCGCCCTGAGCGGACAAAGGCAGCACGGCGAGAGCGCCCATCAAGGCGCAGGCCGCGCCGGCGAGGCGGGCGCGGGGAGATTGGATCATGTTCATTCGTTGGCTTTCCTTCGGGGGTCTCGGGTTCAGTCCTGGCGCTCGTCGGCGGCTCGGGCCATGCGCTCGCTCTTCCAGTAGACATCGTCGCCGCCATCGACCCGGTTGAGGACCCGTGCCAGCACGAACAGCAAGTCGCTCAGCCGGTTCAGATAGTGCCGCAGCGCGGCGTTGAGCTCCGCCTCCGCACCCAGCGCCACCACCGCGCGCTCGGCGCGCCGGGCCACCGTGCGGCAGACATGTGCCTGCGAAGCGGCACGGGTGCCCGCTGGCAGGATGAATTCGGCCAGCCGCGGCAGGGCTGCGTTGTGCTCGGCCAGCGCATTGTCGAGCTGTAATACCGCCTCGGCCTTGAGCAGCGTGTAGCCCGGCATCGAGAGCTCGCCGCCCAGGTTGAAGAGCTGGTGCTGGACGTCGACCAGCAGCTCGCGCACGGCGGCCGGCATCGGCTCGCACAGCAGCACGCCGATGTGCGAGTTGAGTTCGTCGACGTCGCCCATCGCGTGCACGCGCAGATGGTCCTTGGGGACGCGGGTGTTGTCGCCGAGGCCGGTGCTGCCGTCGTCGCCGGTGCGGGTTGCGATCTGTGTCAGGCGGTTGCCCATGGATGTCTCTCTCGTGCGGGTTGGGGGTGCGGTTCGTAGAATGTTAGACCCTTCAGGAGACCGCGCCCCATGAACGCCCCGACCGCCCCCTCCCAATTCACGCCCGAGATCGCGCTGCGTGCGGTGCCCGACGCGCTGATCGCCTCCCTGAAGACCCGCTTCGGCGAGCGCTGCTCGACCGCGCTGGCCGTGCGCACGCAGCACGGCCGAGACGAATCCTCCTTCGATGCGCCGCCGCCTTCGGCGGTGGTCTTCGCCGAGAGCACCGAGGACGTCGCCGATGCGGTGAAGCTGGCCGGCGAGCACAGCGTGCCGGTGATCCCCTTCGGCGTCGGCTCCTCGCTCGAAGGCCACCTGTTGGCGGTGCAGGGCGGCATCAGCATCGACGTCAGCCGCATGAACCGCGTGCTGTCGATCAACGCCGACGACCTGACGGTGACCGTGCAGCCCGGCGTCACGCGCAAGCAGCTCAACGAGGAGATCAAGAGCACCGGGCTGTTCTTCCCGATCGACCCGGGCGCCGACGCCTCGATCGGCGGGATGGCGGCCACGCGCGCGAGCGGCACCAACGCCGTTCGCTACGGCACCATGCGCGAGAACGTGCTGGCGCTCGAGGTGGTGACGGCCGACGGCGAAGTGATCCGCACCGGCACCAGGGCCAAGAAGTCCTCGGCCGGCTACGACCTGACCCGGCTCATGGTCGGCAGCGAGGGCACCCTGGGCGTGATCACCGAAGTCACGCTGCGGATCTATCCGCTGCCCGAGGCGGTGTCGGCCGCGATCTGCTCGTTCCCGAGCATCGAGGCCGCGGTGCGGACCACGATCGAGATCATCCAGCTCGGCGTGCCGATCGCGCGGGTCGAGCTGATCGACGTCAACACGGTGCGGATGGTCAACTCCTACGCCAAGCTTGGCCTGCGCGAAGAACCGATGCTGCTGATGGAGTTCCACGGCTCGCCGGCCGGCGTCAAGGAGCAGGCCGAGACGGTGCAGGAACTGGCCAGCGGCCATGGCGGCAAGGCCTTCGAATGGGCCAGCACGCCCGAGGAACGCACCCGCCTCTGGACCGCGCGGCACAACAGCTACTTMGCGGCGGTGCAGTCGCGTCCGGGTTGTCGCGTGATCTCCACCGACACCTGCGTACCGATCTCACGGCTGGCCGACTGCCTGCTCGAATCGGTGGCCGAGGCCGACGCCAGCGGCATCCCCTACTTCCTGGTCGGCCACGTGGGCGACGGCAACTTCCACTTCGGCTATCTGCTCGACCCGAACATTCCGGAGGAGCGCGTGACCGCCGAGAAACTCAACCACGCGCTGGTGTCGCGCGCCCTCGCGCTCGAAGGCACCTGCACCGGCGAACACGGCGTCGGCCTGCACAAGATGGGCTTCCTGGTGACCGAGGCCGGCGCCGGCGCGGTCGACATGATGCGCACCATCAAGCGCGCGCTCGACCCCAAGAACATCATGAATCCCGGCAAGATCTTCACGGTCTGACTCCCCCCAGGTTGCCCGGACACGAAGTGCCGAGCAACCTAGGGGCGAGCTACTTCTTCCTTGCAGGCTGTGGAGCGGAGGTCTGCGACGGTGGGGCGGCGCCATCGACGCTCAGGCGGCCGCCGCCGCCGAGGCCCTGGCCCTTCACCGTCTGCGCCTTGTAGTTGCGCAGCGAGACCACCATCTGGTTGAAGGCATCCATGAAGGCGGCGCTGATCACCTTGCCCTGGGCCGTGTTGGTGTAGCCGCCCAGCGCAGCCCCGCCGCTGCCGCCGAAGACCGTGCCGAAGGCGCCGAAATCGGTCTTCGAGGCGCTTCCCTCCGAGGCCGCGACCTGCACCCCGGACCGGTTGTCGATCAGCGTCAACAACGCGCTGGCCTCCTTCGTCTGCATGTTGCCGCCGACCGCCGATAGCACGCCGCTGTAGCGGCCGCCGACCAGCCCGCCGAGCGCACCGCCGACACCCCCAGCGTTCTGGTTGCTGAAGACGATCTCGGGCGACAAACCGTAGTCGGAGGCGACCATCTGGCCGCCGCCGAAGTTGCTGCCCTGCCGCATCTCGCCCGACTGCGACAACTGGCGCTCGCGCGACATGGCGTTCATCCCCGCGGCGCCGCGCTCGACCACCACGAAGCAGTTCGATTGCTGGACCAACAGCCTCAGCAGGTTGGCGGTCGGAGGCAGCTTGTATTCATTGCGCAGGATCGTGTACCAGCCGGCCGACTGGTTCTCGATCAAAGACACCGTGCCCAGCGGGGCCTCGCACTTCTCGAGTGCGCCGCTGGTGTTGGCGCTGGCACTGCCCGCGGCGCTGCCGGTGGCCACCGTCTTGGCGCTCTGGCTGCCCATCTGCATGTCGGTGGTCTGGCAGGCGGTGAGCAGCAGCGCACCCGCGGCCACGGCGCCCAGAGGCCAGTTGAGGTGTCCCATATGCTTTCCCTCTTAGAACTTTTACATTAAAAAAGTTGTAGCGGGAGCATAGGACGGGTAACTGGTTGAATCAATTCAACCAGAAGCATGGGCCGCCGAAACGCGCGGCCTAGGCCGTTTGGCGGATCCGGTCGATCAGGCCGTTGAGCGCATCCAGCGAACCGAAGTGGATGGCGAGTTCGCCGCGCTCCTCCAACTTGCCGCCACGCCGGGTGCGCTTCCTGATGCGGACTTCGACCTCGGCCGCCAGCAGGTCGGCGAGTTCTTCCTCGACGCGCAGCAGGTCGCGCGACTTCTCGGCGTTGCCGCGTCGCGGCGACGGCGTGAGGCTGAACTCGGCCGCGAGCCTCTTGACCAGGGCCTCGGCCTCGCGAACCGACATCTTCCTGGCGGCGATCTGGTTGGCCGCGGTGATCTGCGTGCCCTTGTCGAGCGACAGCAGCGCGCGGGCGTGGCCCATGTCGATGTCGCCGGCCATCAGCATGGCTTGGGCAGGCTCGGCCAGGTTCAACAGGCGCAGTAGGTTGCTGGCCGCGCTGCGGGAGCGCCCCACGGCCTGCGCCGCGGATTCGTGAGTAAGTCCAAACTCTTGCACCAGCCTTTGCAAACCCTGGGCTTCTTCGAGCGGATTGAGGTCCTCGCGCTGAATGTTCTCGATCAGTGACATGGCCGCGGCGGCCTCGTCGGGCACGTCACGCACCAGCACCGGCACGCTTTCGAGGCCGGCCAGGCCGGCCGCGCGGAAGCGGCGCTCGCCCGCGATGATCTCAAATTCGGCCCTCTTCTCGCGCGCCGCATCGGCGTCCAGCCGGCGCACCAGGATCGGTTGCATGATGCCCTGCGCCTTGATGCTCTCGGCCAACTCGTAGAGCGCGCCCTCGTCCATCCGGGTGCGCGGCTGGTAGACGCCCGGCACCATCTGTTCGAGCAGGAGCGTGGTTGGGTTCGGCGACACCGAGTCGTCGTTGACCGCGTTGTCCGCGCCATTGAAGGTCGGGCCCAGCAGGGCCTCAAGGCCGCGGCCGAGGCCCTTGGGTTTCTTCGTCGCCATTGAGGTCATTGGTCTTTCAGTAGGTCGTTCAGCAATTCGCGGCCTTCGGGCCAGTCGCCCAGGCCGGATTCGCTGTTGATGTGCCCGCGGGCACCGGCATCGATGAAACGTGCACCCCAGTCGGCCGCCAGCTGGCGGGAACGTCCCGCCTCGCAGTAGGGGTCGTCATGGGCGGCAATCATCAGCGACGGGAATGGCAGCCGGCGGCGCACGATCGGCGCCCAGCCCGGGATCATCTGGCGGAGGTCGTCGCGCTCGACGTCGCCTGGCGCCACCAGTAGCGCCGCCCGCACCTTGCGGGTGTGAGGGGAGTGGGCGGCCCAGGCCGCTACCAGGATGCACCCGAGGCTGTGCGCCGCCAGAGCGACCGCGCCCGGGGCCGCGAGCACTTCTTCCTCGAGCCGGGCGCACCAGTCGCCGCGCAAGGGCCGCATCCAGTCGTGCTGCTCGACCCGATGATCGCCGTGGACCGCCTCCCAGAGGCTTTGCCAGTGGCCTGGGTCGCTGTTCTGCCAGCCGGGCAGCAGCAGGATCGTCGGCGCGCTCAAGGGCCATCCGGCATCTGTACCGCCACGGGCGGCGCGTCCATCGGGGCCGGCACCGGCGGCGCGGCCGCCTCGGAGGCCAGCGCGCTGGCCGGAGGCATCTTCTCGACCAGTTCCTGCGCGAAGGCAACAAAAGCCAGGCTGCCCTTGGCCAGCGGGTCGAACACTACGCCCGGCAGCCCGTAGCTCGGCGCTTCCGCCAGCCGCACGTTGCGCGGGATCACGGTGTCGAACACCTTCTCGCGAAAATGGGCCTTGAGCTGCTCGCTGACCTGTTGCTGCAGCGTGATCCGGGGGTCGAACATCACGCGCAGCAAGCCGATGATCTGCAAGTTCTTGTTGAGGTTGGCGTGCACCTGCTTGATGGTGTTGACCAGGTCGGTCAGGCCTTCGAGCGCGAAGTACTCGCACTGCATCGGAACGATCACGCCGTGGGCAGCGCACAGGCCGYTGAGGGTCAGCAGGCTCAGGCTGGGTGGGCAATCGATCAGTATGAAGTCGTACTCGGCGCCGACCGCGGCCAAGGCCGTGCGCAGGCGCTTCTCGCGCCGGTCGAGTGCCACCATCTCGACCTCCGCGCCAGCCAATTCGCGGTTGGCACCGAGGATGTCATAGCCGCACTTTTCGGAGCTGACGCGCGCTTCGGCCACGGACGCCGACTCGATCAGGACGTCGTAGACCGTGGTTTCCAATTGGCGCTTGTCGACGCCGGAGCCCATGGTGGCGTTGCCCTGCGGGTCGAGATCGATCATGAGGACCCGCTGGCCGACTTTGGCCAGGCCGGCCGCGAGGTTCACGGTGGTCGTGGTCTTGCCGACGCCGCCCTTCTGGTTCGCAATGCAAAAAATCTTGGCCATGCTTATCTTGAAATGGCCAGCTTGAAGCCGAAGGCGATCAGGAAGACGCCGGCCAGCTTGGCCAACGCGCCGGAGATTCGTGGGTTGGCACGAAGCCGCTCCGCGAGGAAATAGGTCAGAAGCGTCACGATCAGCCCGTACAAGAAGGTCAGGAAGGCAATCGTGGCGGCCATCGCGCCGAAGGTCGCCAGGCCCTGGTGGCGGGTGGGATCGATGAACAGCGGGAAGAAGGCCATGTAGAACACGATGGCCTTGGGGTTCAACAGCGTGATCGTGACGGCCTGCTGAAAGTACTGCCGGGGCCGGATATTCAGGATGGGCGCCGCACCGGGCTTGGCCCGGATCATCTTGTAGCCGAGCCAGGCCAGATAGGCCGCGCCCAGCCACTGCACGGCGCTGAAGGCGGCCGGGTAGGCGGCCAGCAAGGCGGCGACGCCGGCCACGGCGGCCCACATCAGCACCTGGTCGCCGGCAATCACACCGAAGGTGGCGGCCAAGCCACCGCGAACCCCGCCTTTGCCGGTCGAGGTGATCAGTGCGAGGTTGCCAGGCCCGGGAATCGCAAGKAAAAGAATGATGGCCGCGACGAATGCGCCGTAGTCAGCGATGCCGAACATGGAAAGTGCCTCAAAATGGAGTGCGTCGAGTCTAAGCGAGGTCGACGCGCAAAGCGCTGATCAGTCGCCGAGTTTTCGCATCCAGACGATGCATCTCTCGGCATCGAGGCCGGGAACCGTCAGTTGTTCCACGTGAAACACTTCGCAATCCGCGGAGAGTTGAGCGACTTCATCGTCCGGCGCCCTGCCCTTCATGGCCATCCAGATGCCTTTCGGCGCCAGCAAGTGATGCGAGCCCTGGACGAAATCAGCCAGTGAGGCAAAGGCGCGAGAGCTGATCAGCTCGTAGCTGCCCGAGAGCGTCTCGACGCGAGCGTGCAGGCCTCGGAGATTCTTCAGCCGCAGTTCCGAGGCCACTTGCTGGACAAAGGCCGCCTTCTTCGCCACCGCGTCGAGGCAGGTGACCTGGATGTCGTCCCGCAGGATCGCGATCACCACGCCTGGCAATCCAGCCCCTGCCCCAACGTCCAGAAGATTCGCTCCGCCTGCACACTCGCGCCGAAGCGGCTCGATCACGGAGAGGCTGTCGAGCAGATGGTGCGTCAAGACGCTCGCCGGATCCCTCAGTGCGGTAAGGTTGTAGACCTTGTTCCACTTCAGGATGAGCGCACCGTAAGCCACCAGGCGCTCGCACTGCAAATCGCTCAGGCTCAGGCCCAAGTCGCGAGCGCCCTCTCGCAGTCGTTCTTCCTGGCTCATTCGGCGGTCGGCGATTCTGCGGCCTCAGCCGTGTCGCGCACGAAGGCTTGATGCCCGCCCTTGCGAAGATGAATCATCAGCAGCGAGATCGCCGCGGGCGTCACGCCTGAAATGCGGGACGCCATTCCCAGGGTCTCGGGCCGATGCTTCGACAGCTTCTGCCGCACTTCGAAGCTCAGGGCCTTGACCTGGCCATAGTCGAAGGAA
>NZ_JBFUIU010000015.1:0-35715 GCF_056401695.1 Variovorax sp. P4_D9 | reverse complement strand
GGATCGCGAAGGCTGCGGCCAGCGTTACGATGCCCCGCATGCCGGCCCAGGACAGCACCACGCTGCTGCCGAGCGTGGGCGCGGCGTGCGCTGCATTTCCGGGCAGGGAGCGGCGCGCGCGCCAGCGCTTGATCGAGTGGTAGCCGAAGACCCAGGCGAAGCGCGTGGCGATCGTCACGCATAGCACGGCGACCGCCGTGACGATGGCTTCGTTGCGCGCGCTGCCGATCTCGAGTCGCTCCCAGATCGGCCGCAGCTGCATCCCGATGAGCACGAACGCGAACGCGTTGAGGATGAAAACCGCCGACTCCCAGACCGTAAACACGGGCACCCGCACGCGGGCCGGCATCCGTGCGCCGCTGCGCCGCGCGATCGTCATCGCGAAGGCGACCAGGGTCAGGATGCCTGAGAGGCCGATCGCTTCGGCGGCGATCCAGACACCGAAGGTCAATGCGAACTGGACGATCAGCGCGATCGGCACGTCGCGCAGCCGGGTCGTCAGCGAACCCATCGCATACGCACAAGTCACGCCCGCCGCCAGGCTGCCGAAGGTGGTCAGCAGGAAGACCGGTGCCAGGTTCGCGAAGCCGAGATGGCCGGCCATCGCGGCCATGATGGCAAGCCGATAGACCAGCAGCGAACTCGCGTCGTTGAGCAGGCTCTCCCCCTCGAGGATCTTCAGCAGCTTGTGCGGCAGTCCGACCTGGCGCATCACCGCCGTGGCCGCAGCCGCGTCCGGTGGCGCAACGATCGCGCCGAGGGCGATCGCGACCGCCCATGGCATGCCGGGCACGAGCCAGCGCGCCACGCTGGCGACGGCCAGCACGGTGGCGCCAACGGCGGCGATCACGAGGCCGGCGACCGGCTTCCAGTTGCGTCGCAGGTCGCGCAGGGAGGTGTCGTAGGCCGCGTCGACCAGCACGGGTGCGACGAACAGCGTCAGCGCCAGGCGGGGATCGAGCGTCCAGCTGGGGCTGTGGGGCACGAAGGCGAGCAGGGCGCCGCCGATCGCGAGGAAGGTGGGGTAAGGCGCGCCGACCCAGTTCGCCAGCGTCGCGAGCAGCGCCGCGCCGAGAAGCAGCAGGATGATCCATTCGAAGGTGGCCAAGACGGTATCCAGTGCGGTGTCGGGTTCGAGTTCAGGCGCGGTAGCGCAAGGCCTCCACCAGCAGCGACAACACCCGGGAAGATTGCCGGCGGCTGGTGGAGTAGATGTGGAAGCCGGGAAATGTCGGACTCCATTTTTGCAGCACCTGTATCAGACGGCTATCGTCGATGCCGGGCTGGACGATGCTGGCAACGCCCTAGACACGGGATTCAATCCAAAGGATGGGCGCGGCGCCCGGCGATTCGTGGGTGGTGCAGGCGCCGTGGGCCGGAAAGTGCGCCCGCGGACCCAACGGAAAGCGCATCTGCAAACTCGTATTCGTTCGTTTGCGGGCGTGCTGCGTGTCAGCAGAATGCCTTGGCGCTTCCCGCAAGCGCTTCGGACAATCGGTTCCCTACTTCCCTTGACGTCCCAGGAATTCCAATGTCACCCGCTCCCACCAAGAACTTCGAACTCGACCCGCCGGATGGTCCTATCGAAGGAGCCCAGCGCGCATGAGCACCGATTCGACACCCGCCGAGCACGCCCGCCACGTGATCGAACGCACGGGTTCTGCCTGGCGGATCGCACTGAGTTCGCCACGCGAAGAGGCGCGGCGTGCGCTGCGCGGTGACGTGCCGGCTCGCATCGTGCGGCGCATCCAGGCATCGGCAGGGGTGTCCGGTCGGTCGATGCTTGCGCATTCATGGTAATTCAGATGGCATCCTGCATATTTCCCCGAATCATGCGACGCGCGATGCTGGCCATCGGCTTCGCCCTGGCCGCAACGGTCGCTGTCGCCCAGACCCCAGCGGTCGTTCGCATCGGCTACCAGAAGTCATCGACTCTGATCGCCGTGCTCAAAGCGCAAGCTGTACTCGAGCGCGAACTCGCGCCACTCGGCGTCAAGCTGACCTGGCACGAGTTCACCAGTGGGCTGCCGCTGCTCGAGGCGCTGAACCTCGACAACCTCGACTTCAGCGCCGACGTGGCCGATACCGTGCCCGTGTTTGCGCAAGCCGCAGGGGCGCAACTTACGTTCGTGGCCCAGGAGGCGCCTTCCCCGACCGCGCAGGCGATCGTGGTCCGCGCCGATTCGCCGCTCAGGACCCTGGGCGACTTGAAGGGCAGGAAGATCGGGGTGGCCAAGGGCTCCGGGGGGCACTACCTGTTGCTGGCCGCGCTCGACAAGGGCGGGGTTTCGCTGAAGGACATCGAGGTCGCCTACCTGACGCCCGCCGACGGTCGTGCGGCCTTCGAAAAGGGGGCGATCGACGCCTGGGTGACCTGGGACCCGTTCCTCTCGGCGGCGCAGCGCCAGGCCGGCGTGCGCGTGCTTGCCGACGGTAGCGGCATCGCGTCCTATCAGCGCTACTACCTCGCCTCGACGAAGTTCGCGCAAGCGCGGCCCGACGTTCTGCGCGTGATCTACGCTGCACTCGACAAGGCGGGCAATTGGGTCAAGAGCAATCCCAGGGATGCCGCGGAGCTGCTGTCGCCGGTGTGGGGACTGGACGTCGCCACCATCGAGCAGGCCAACGCGCGACGCAGCTACGAAGTCCGCCCGGTCGTGACCGGAGGCCTGGGCGAGCAGCAGCGCATCGCCGACGTCTTCTTCGCGGAGAAGCTATTGCCGCGTCGTGTCGACACCCTTCAGCCCGCGCTTTTTCAGCCCGTTCGATGAACGCGATGCCGCAGCCGGGCGACCACTCGATCCGGCCTGGCGTCTCCCCTCAGATAATTTCTTCATAAGCAACCGAGAAATCGGTTGTTCCTGATCACAAATGCGCGACCTACAGTCGCGGATTGCTCTCGCCAACAACAGATTTCCTTATGCCGGCCGACCTGTCGCCCCACGCACATTCACAGCCTTTCGAGATTCGGCCCTTCGACGCTCCGGTCGGTGCCGAGATCGTCGGCCTCGACATCTCGAAGCCGATCAACGACGCCGATTTCGCGCGCATCCATCGCGCGCATCTCGATCATCACGTCGTGGTGTTCCGCGACCAGCAGGTGTCGCCTGCCGACCACATCACGTTCAGCCGCCGCTTCGGGCCGCTCGAGATCCATGTGCTGCATCAGTTCCAGCTGACGAACCATCCCGAGATCCTGATCGTCTCCAACATCAAGGAGAACGGCGAACCCATCGGCCTCGGCGACGCGGGCGTGTACTGGCATTCGGACATCTCGTACAAGCCGAAGCCCAGCCTCGGCTCGCTGCTGCATGCCCAGGAGCTGCCGGCCGAAGGCGGCGACACGCTGTTCGCCGACCAGCACCTGGCCTGGGAAGCGCTCGACCCGGCGCTGCAGAAGCGCATCCTGCCGCTGAAGGCCGAGCACAGCTACCTCGCCAAGTACGAGGAACTGCGCGCCAAGAATCCGTGGCGACCCAAGCTACTGCAGCAGCAGGTCGACCAGGTGGCGCCGGCCGTACAGCCCGTGGTGCGCACGCACCCCGAGACCGGCAGGAAGGCGCTGTTCGTCAGCGAGCATTTCACGACCGGCATCGTCGGCCTGCCGAAGGACGAGAGCGACGCCTTGCTGGCCGAGCTGTTCGCGCACAGCGTCAAGCCTGAGTTCGTCTACCGCCACCGCTGGCAGCCGCACGACCTCGTGTTCTGGGACAACCGCTCGCTGATGCACCTGGCGGCCGGCACGCCCGACCACCTGCGCCGAAAGCTCTACCGCACCACCGTCGTGGGCGACACGCCCCATTGAACGCCTCGAGGACATCGCATTCATGAATCGCATCGCACGCAAGGCCGCATCAATGGCCGTCGCCCTGGGTCTGCTGGCCGGCAGTCTCGCCGCGCACGCCGAAGGACAGATCCGCATCGCCGAACAGTTCGGCATCGTCTACCTGCTGCTCAACGTCGCGCAGGATCAGAAGCTGATCGAGAAGCATGCCAAGGCCGAGGGCATCGACGCCAAGGTCGAATGGGTCAAGCTCTCGGGCGGCTCCGCCGTCAATGATGCGCTGCTCTCGGGAAACATCGAGATCGCCGGCGCCGGCGTGGGCCCGCTGCTCACGATCTGGGATCGCACCAAGGGCAGGCAGAACGTCAAGGGCGTGGCGTCGCTCGGCAACTTCCCGTACTACCTCGTGAGCAACAACCCCGCGGTTAAGACCATCGCCGATTTCACGGACAAGGATCGCATCGCGCTTCCGGCGGTCGGCGTGTCGGTCCAGTCGCGGGTGCTCCAGTTGGCTTCGGCCAAAATGTGGGGCGACAAGGACTACGCCCGGCTCGACAAGATCAGCGTTGCCGTTCCGCACCCCGACGCCGCGGCAGCCATCATCAAAGGCGGCACCGAAATCACTGCCCACTTCGGCAACCCGCCGTTCCAGGAGCAGGAGCTGGCCGGCAATCCGCAGGCGCACATCGTTCTCGACTCCTACCAGGTCATGGGCGGGCCAGCCTCGGCCACCGTCCTTTACGCGACCGAGAAATTCCGCAGCGAGAGCCCCAAGACCTACAAGGCTTTCGTCGACGCGCTGAACGAGGCCGCCGAGTTCGTTGCCGCGAATCCCGAGAAGGCGGCCGACATCTACATCAAGGTCGGCAATGCGAAGATCGACCGTGATCTGCTGCTGAAGATCATCAAGAACCCCCAGGTGCAGTTCAAGACCACGCCGCAGAACACCTATGCGCTGGCCGAATTCATGCACCGGGTGGGTGCCATCAAGAACAGGCCGACCTCGGTGAAGGACTACTTCTTCGATGACGCGTTCGCGCAGTCGGGATCGTGATGAGCTCATCCGCTCTTCGTGCCCCGCGCGTCGGCGAGTCGGCCTTCTGGCGCAGCGCGGACGCCGTGGCGGAACGCGACCTGGGGCACGGGGGCTCCAGCGAGGGATGGCAGCGCAGCGCGGCACTGGTGTCCAACTCCGCTGCGCTGCTGCAGGTCGATGGCGTCAGCCTCGAGTACCATACCTCCGAGCGGGTGGTGCGGGCCACCCACCGCGTGAGCTTCGAGCTCTTCGAGGCCGATCGCTTCGTGCTGCTCGGTCCTTCCGGATGCGGCAAGTCGACCCTGCTCAAGGCGATCGGCGGATTCATCGCCCCGGTGGAGGGCGAGATCCGGCTCGACGGCCGCGCGGTCACCACGCCGGGACCCGACCGCATCGTCGTGTTCCAGGAGTTCGACCAACTCCCGCCATGGAAAACGGTCAGGCAGAACGTGATGTTCCCGCTGCTCGCTTCGCGCGCGCTCGGCAGGAAGGAAGCCGCAGAGCGCGCGATGCACTACCTCGACAAGGTCGGCCTCGCGCCCTTCGCCGACGTGCATCCGCACCAGCTCTCGGGCGGCATGAAGCAGCGCGTGGCGATCGCCCGGGCCCTGGCGATGCAGCCGCGCGTGCTGCTCATGGACGAACCCTTCGCAGCGCTCGACGCGCTCACGCGCCGCAAGATGCAGGAAGAGCTGCTCGCGCTGTGGAGCGAGGTGCGCTTCACGCTGCTCTTCGTCACGCATTCGATCGAAGAGGCGCTGGTGGTCGGAAACCGGATCGCGTTGCTGTCGCCGCACCCGGGCCGCATGCGCGCCGAAATCAACAGCCACGGCTTCACGCTCGAGAGCCAGGGCGGCACGGAGTTTCAGGCCGCGGCGCAGCGCATTCACCGGCTGCTGTTCGAAGAGCCGCTGGCAGAAGGGGTGGCTGCATGAGCTACGTGATCGATCCGCCGGTGCGGCCCGAATACGAGCGCCGGCTCGAGCCCTTCACTGAGCTGCCGGTCGAACGCTCGCTGCCGCTGGCCACGCGGCTCTGGGCCCAGGGCTGGCTGCGCAAGAGCGTGATCCTGATCGTGCTTGTCGTGGTCTGGGAAGTGGTGGCCCGCTGGCAGGACAACGACCTGCTGCTGCCGACCTTCTCGGCGACGGCACGCGCGCTGGTCGAGGGGCTCGCCAGCGGCGAGCTGATCGAGAAGGTGCGGATCTCGCTGGCCGTGCTGCTGCAGGGCTACGTCGCCGGGGTGCTGCTGGCCTTCGGCCTGACCACGCTTGCGGTGTCGACGCAGATCGGCCGCGACCTGCTGGGGACGCTGACCTCGATGTTCAACCCGCTGCCGGCGATCGCGCTGCTGCCGCTGGCGCTGCTGTGGTTCGGCCTCGGGGGCGGCAGCCTGGTCTTCGTGCTGATCCATTCGGTGCTGTGGCCGCTGGCCCTCAACACCTACGCGGGCTTCCAGGGCGTTCCCGAGACACTGCGCATGGCCGGCCGCAACTACGGACTCAAGGGCCTGAGCTACGTGCTGCAGATCCTGGTGCCGGCCGCGCTGCCGGCGATCCTCTCGGGCCTCAAGATCGGCTGGGCCTTTGCCTGGCGCACGCTGATCGCCGCCGAGCTGGTGTTCGGCGCCTCGTCGGGCAAGGGCGGCCTCGGCTGGTACATCTTCCAGAATCGCAACGAGCTTTACACCGATCGCGTCTTCGCAGGGCTCGCGCTTGTCGTGCTGATCGGCCTGGCGGTCGAGAGCCTCGGCTTCGCGACGCTCGAGCGGCTCACGGTCCGCAAGTGGGGACAGCAACGCTAGGCGGAGTGGCGGGCGATGAGCCGGCCGAACCGGGGCGGGTTCACGCCGACGGCGTACTCTGCTCCGCGAATGTCCCCCGGCCTGCGGCCTCCTCTATTATTTCGCTGCGCAGAGCACACCATCGACGTGATCCGTCACAGCGGTGGCTCATCAACCAGCACCACACGGCGTTGCCTGTGCCGAGGTCACCCGGTGGCCTCGCTACGCGTCCCGAACGCCCCGCCTCCCGCTTCAACTGCGTTGAATGCGTCGCGGAAGGCGCATGGCGCCATGGACCACTGAGATGGCGAAGGCCGGCGCCGCCTACCGGCGCGAAGCGAACCACTTGTCGTGGATCTCCTCATACGTCCCGTCCTGGTAGACCTCCAGCAGTGCCTCGTTGATCCGCTTGCGCAGGGGGCTGCCGAGCGGCACGACGATGCCGTACTTCTCGGGCCTGAACACCGGGCCCACCACCTGCAGCGTGGCCCTGCCCGACCTGGCGGCCCAGTATTGCAGCGTGGGCGCGTCGAACACGATCGCTTGCACCTTGCCCTGCGCGAGCAGGTCCGTGCCGGCAGCGACATTGTCGATCTCGACGACCGGGACGTGCAGCCGCGCCAGGTAGTCGGCCGCGATGCTCCCGGGTACCGTCGCGATCGTCTTTCCGGGCAGGTCGCCCGGTCCGGCAATGGTCGAGCGCAGCCGATGCACGGTCTGCGACGAAGTAACGGTCGCAGTCAGTTGTGCGATCAGCACGATCCCCATCACCCACACGCACGCGATCACGAGCCGCCGGAGCGCGCCGGGGGTGCTGCGCTCGCCGTGCTCGCCGGTCGCGATGATCAGCATCGTGTTCCAGATCTCGTTGCCGACCCCGGCCGCGTAACCCTTGCCGAGTTCCGGGTTACGCCGGTGCTCGATGAACCAGAGCACGTTGGCCCACAGGAAAACCAGCACGAGTGCCGCGACGAACAGCTTCCCGATGGTGGCCCAGGGGATGGCCAGCAAGGTCGCGAGGATCGGGCCGTCCTCTTCGGCGCGGACCATGATCTGCAGGCCGGAGTCGAAATAGGATTGTGAAAAGTCGACGATCTTCTCGCGCTCCGGCGTCATCACGATGGCCGAGATGGCGACGTCCGCATCGCCGCGACGTACCCGCTCGACCTGCTCGGCGCGCGGCCCTGCATCCACCCATTCGAAATCCACGCGCATCCGGCGCGCGAGTTCGTTCCACAGGTCGACGCTGAAGCCGGTCAGGCGCCCATCCTGCGAGACCACGAAGGGTGCCAAGGGTCCGGTGGCCACGCGCAGGGGAGCGACAGGCACGGCTGCCGGCTCCGCTGCGAACGAGGTCGCGGCGAGAAGCAGCGTCAGACACATCGTCGCGTGGCGTGCCGAACATCGGGCCATCGTGAAGAGAATATGCGCCCCTCGCCGCAGGGCGGATTGACTGTGATCAACTGAAAATGTCGCAATCAACATGGCCGGGCGTTCAAGCACTGTTCGTCAGCGCCGCCTTCAGGAGCTGTTCGAGGCGGGATGACACCTGTTCGGCATCCATGCCCAGTTGCACATGAACGATCGCGCCGTCGACGGCCAGCGCCAGCGACTGCGCGAGGCCATGTCGGCGGCGTCCCGCCGGCAATGTCGACGCGATGGCCTCGATCATCTCTTCCTTGTGGATGCGGCTCACCTCGAGCACTTCATTGCTGGACGTCCCCAGTTCCACCGCTGCGTTGATGAATGCACAGCCACGAAAACGCGCGTCGGACCACCACTCCTCGAGCGTCGGCAGGAGTGCCATCGCTCCGATTCTTGCGCTCCCATGCCGGACCAGAGCGTCCCGGAACCAGTCGATCCACAGCCGGTGGCGATAGTCGAGGTAGCAACGAATCAGGTCGTTCTTGCTCGGGAAGTGCCGGTAGAAGGTGACCTTCGTGACACCGGACGCGGCGATCACCTTGTCGATGCCGGTCGCCCGGATACCGTCTCCATAGAACAGGTCGTGAGCGGTCGAGAGGATGCGCTCCCGGGCGGGCAGCTCGGCAAGTTCCGGACTTCTCGGTGTGGACATGGCGCCAGTGTAGACAGGTTCGTCTACGTTTGCTACATTGATGCCATGTAGACGGACCTGTCTACATGCCAAATCCACTCAAGCTCGAAAGCCCTACGCCATGGAAACCCGCCCGCCGCTGCCGCCGTTCACCAGAGAAACCGCCATCCAGAAGGTTCGGCTCGCCGAAGACGGCTGGAACACCCGCGATGCCGCGAAGGTCGCGCTCGCCTATACGCTCGACACGAAGTGGCGCAATCGGGTCGAATTCGCCAACAGCCGAGCGGAAGCCCAGGCCTTCCTCGAGCGCAAGTGGCGCAAGGAGCTCGACTACCGCCTGATCAAGGAGCTCTGGGCCTTCGATGGCAACCGCATCGCCGTCCGCTACGCCTACGAGTGGCGCGACGACTCCGGCAACTGGTTCCGCTCGTACGGAAACGAGAACTGGGAGTTTCGCGACGACGGACTGATGCAGCGCCGCTTCGCGTGCATCAACGACATGCCCATCCAGGCTTCAGAGCGGAAGTTCCACTGGCCGCTCGGCCGCCGTCCCGACGACCACCCTGGCCTCAGCGACCTGGGGCTCTGACTCCGATCGTCCGCCCCCGGCGACCGCTCGGGCGGTGGCGCAGGCCATTGCGCTGAACATGCATGTCGCCCTACAGTCGCCCCAAACCAGGAGCAGCCAGGATGACGACCGAACAAGCCGCGTTCGTGTACCGGGGATACCGGGTGCACGCTTTCACCAGTCAATCCCCCTACCGGAAGCTGTGGGCCTGGGTGACCTTCGATCTCGTGACCGGGGTTCAGGGCGGCCATCCTCGCCACCTCGTCCCGGGGGAGTTCTACGACGAGGATTCCGCGTTGGCTGCAGCCTATGGCTATGCGAGGCGCAGGATCGACAAAGGCGAGGTCTGGAGCTGAATTTGATCTGCCTCAAGACGCGGAACGCAGAACGGAGCATGCTGAGTGCTGCGAACTCCCCGGAGCGTGCAGCATGACACCCGCGAGCCTGACCATCATCCGCCACGAACACCGCGCGCTGTCGGCGATGTTGCGGTCGATCTCGCTGCTGCTCGACACGCACAAGCGTCGCGGCACCTTGCCCGACTTCGATGCGCTGCAGGCGATGCTGTTCTACGTCGACGAGTTCCCCGAGAAGCTCCATCATCCGAAGGAAAGCCGCCTGCTCTTTCCGAAGCTGCGCGGTCGCACGCCGCACATGGACGCGGTGCTCGATCGGCTCGATCGGGACCACGCGCGAGGCGAGCAGGCGGTACGTGAACTCGAACACGCGCTGCTCGCCTTCCGGCTGATGGGCGGCACCGCCCAGAGGGAGGCCCGCCGGGAGGCTTTCGACGCGGCGGTGAAGCACTACGTGGGCTTCTACCTCGAGCACATGAGCGTCGAGGAAGCGGAGGTCCTGCCGTTCGCGGAGGCGGTTCTCAAGCCTGAAGACTGGGCCGAGATCGATGCCGAATTCCTGAAGAACCGCGATCCGTTGATCGGCTACGAGGCCGACGAGGCGTACCGGCCGCTGTTCACCACCATCCTCACCGCCCTCGAACATTCCGGCAACTTCGCCTCGGTGCTTGAAGCGCTCGCCGGCACTGCGAAGCCGCGATTCTCGCCACAGCGCTAGCGCTAGCCAGGACCGGCTGAAAAGGGCCGATGGCGGGGCTCATGAAAAGCCCAGCGGTTCCCCTTGCAGGTCGTAGGCCGCGTAGCGGCCGAAGGCGCCTTGGCGGACGTCGTCGACCATCGCCTCGACGGCACGCTCGGTCTCGGCGTCGCTCGGCGCAATGCGGCCCTTGCCGGAGAGGCCGGCGACGAACACTACGTGCCAGGCCGCGCCGAGCTCGCGTGCTTCGGCCGTCAGGCCCGCGAAGCTGCCGAGCGCGTCCGGTGCCTTGTCCACGCACATCACCGGCTCGAGCTCGCCGCCCTCACCGGCCTCGAAGCGGGCCCGTTGCTCGGCACTCGCCTCGGCGGGCAGGGTCGCGGCCGCGAAGACGAACAGTAGACGCTGGGGCTCGGGCTGCGTTCTGGCGGCCTGCAGCAGAAGCTCGAAGTGGGAAGAGTTCATGGCTTTGCCGCTACTGGACCAGCGGTGAATCGGCGGCCTCGAGGTCCACGCCTTCGATTCGGGCGTCGGCCGCGAGCAACTGCAGGAACTGGCGCGTCGCGGCCACGAAAACCTGCTGGCGCAGCGCCAGTTCGACCGCGGCGCGCACCGCCTCGAAGGGGCGCTGGACGCCGGGCTCGCGCGCGATGACCTCGACCACGTGCAGGCCGAAACGACTGTGGACGAGGCGGGGCAGGACGCCGACTTCGGCCCGGCCGAAGAGTTCGCGGCCGAATTCCGGCGCGCAGTCTCCGAGTTCCAGCCAGCCCAGTTCGCCGCCCTCGGCGCCGCTCGGGCAGTTCGAGAGCGCCGCCGCCTGGGTGGCGAAGCTCGGCGACGCGCTGCCGTCGAAGCAGCGCACCTCCAGCATGGCCATCTCCGCGCGCCTTCGCAGCGCCACCACGTCCACCCCGGGCGTCACCGCGAAGAGGATGTGACGCACGCGCACCCGCTCGCCGCCGCGATACTGGCCCTCGTGGGCGGCGTGATAGCGCCTGCATGTCTCCTCTGAGGGGTCGGGCAGCGAGATCGAGCGCTCGAGCAACGCCTCGATCGCGGCGGTGGCCGCCTCGCTGGTCGAACCGTCGTCCGAGGCCGCGTCCGCCCGATCGAGCAATCCGGCATCCTGCGCGGCTTGGCGCAGCAGTTCGGTGCAGGCGCGCTGGCGCAGTTCCTCGGCCGACAGCAGCAGCCCCGGCGCATGCAGCGCGACACCGTTGACGCGGGCGATGGGCGGCACCCCGAGGGCCGGGCCCGTTGCGATGGTTTCGACTTGCATGGCGCTGTCCTCAATCGTTGGCGCCGGACGAGCGCGGCTGGTTCTGTCCGGGCGGCACATTCAGCCGCCGACTGCGGACCACCTGGTAGGGCCGCAGAAGGTAGCCGACCGAAGCGAATCCGCTCCACACATGGACCAGGCGGCTGAAGGGAAAGAGCAGGAAGATCGTCATCCCCAGCACCAGGTGGAACAGGTACGGCCACGGCAGGCCCGCGAGCAACTCGGCGTCGACGGCCCGCAGGGTCAGGATGCGCTGCGCCCAGTCCGCGAGGATCAGCATCACGCTGCCGTCCGAGTGCGCCCAGGAGAAGGGCAGGGTGATCAGCCCGACCACCAGTTGCACCCAGAGGATCAGCAGGATCGCGATGTCGGTCCGATGGCTGGTGTAGCGGATCCGCGGATCGAACAGCCGGCGATAGATCAGCATCGACAGCCCGATGAAGCAGAGCACGCCGAAGATGCCGCCCGAATAGATGGCGATCTTCTGCTTGACCGGCGCTTCGAGGAAGTGGCTGTAGAAGGCATGCGGCGCGAGCAGGCCCACGAAATGCCCGAAGAACAGGAACAGGATGCCGACGTGGAAGAGGTTGCTGCCCCAGCGCAGCAGGCCGCTGCGAAGGAGCTGCGACGAATCGCTCTTCCACGTGTACTGGTCGCGATCGAATCGGATCAGGCTGCCGAGCAGGAACACCGTGAGGCAGATGTACGGATAGACACCAAAGACAAAGCCGTGCAGCGTGGTCATGCGCGCTCTCCTTCGACAGGGCGGTCCCTGCGGACGATGTGAATGGGTTGCGGCTGGTCGGGTCGGCCCTGGCCCTTGACCGAACAGCCGTCGAAGACCACCGGCTCCGCCCAGCTGGCGTCGATCGATTCCTCGGGCGCGATCACCACCGGCTGCGCGGTCTCGCCTGCCAGTTCGAGCAGTGCGCCGAGCACGCTGGCGTAGGCGCTCTGGCGCTGCTGCAGCGCCGCGAAGATCGCGTTGAACAGGTGCGCAATTTCGGCCAGAAACTGGCGCGCCTCGCGCGGCGGCTGTGTCGACGCGAACTCCAGCACGACCGGCAGGAAGTCGGGCAGCTCGTCTTCGCGGACGAAGAGGCCGGCGGCCTCATAGGTGCGGGCCAGGTCGATCATGGCCGGCCCCCGGTCGCGCGAGTCGCCGTGGACATGCTCGAATAGGTGCAGCGAGGTGGCCCGGCCGCGGTCGAACAGGTCGACGTAGCGGGCCTCGCTCTCCAGCGGGGCGGCGCGGCCGAGCAAGTCGAGCAGGGCGTCGAGTTCGGCAAGCCGCGAAGGCGACAGGGCGCGCTCGTCGTGAAGCGCGCTGCGCAGCGCCTCGAGGTTTCGCCGCAGCTCCTCATCGGGATAGCCGAGCAGGCGGCCCAGCGCGCGCAGGCTCCTGGAAGCCGCGGATGCATGCTTGAGGATCGACATGCTCAGACCTCCGCCTTGATCGGGATCGTGCGCTTGCGGTTGCCGCCGAAGAGGCTCACGTCGCTCGAGCCGTCCGAACAGCCATTGCCGAAAGTGAAGCCGCAGCCGCCGCGGACGTCGAAGGTGTTCTCGGCATACTCGCGATGGCTGGTCGGAATCACGAAGCGGTCCTCGTAGTTGGCGATCGCCATGACGTGGTACATGTCCTCGACCTCGGCCTGGCTGATGCCGACCTGCTCCAGCGCGTCCAGGTTGATGCGTCCGTCGACATGCTTCTCGCGCTGGTAGGCGCGCATGGCCAGCATGCGTTCGAGGGCGCGCACCACCGGCACCGTGTCGCCGGCGGTCAGCAGGTTCGCGAGGTACTTGACCGGGATGCGCAGCTGATTCACGTCGGGTATCTGGCCATTGATGCCCACGTGGCCGGCGTTCGCGGCGGCGGTGATGGGCGACAGCGGCGGCACGTACCAGACCATCGGCAGCGTGCGGTACTCGGGATGCAGCGGCAGCGCGACCTTCCAGTCGACCGCCATCTTGTAGACCGGGCTCTTGCGCGCGGCCTCCATCCAGGCGTCCGGAATGTTGTCGATGCGCGCCTGCGCGATCACTGCCGGATCGTTGGGATCGAGAAAGATGTCCAGCTGCGCCTGGTACAGGTCGCGGTCGTGTTCCACGCTCGCCGCTTCCTGGATGCGGTCCGCGTCATACAGCAGCACGCCCAGGTAGCGGATGCGCCCGACGCAGGTCTCGCTGCACACCGTCGGCTGGCCGGCCTCGATGCGCGGGTAGCAAAAGGTGCACTTTTCCGCCTTGCCGCTCTTCCAGTTGTAGTAAATCTTCTTGTAGGGGCAGCCTGACACGCACATGCGCCAGCCCCGGCACTTGTCCTGGTCGATCAGCACGATGCCGTCTTCCTCGCGCTTGTAGATCGAGCCCGACGGACAGCTCGCGACGCAGGCCGGATTGAGGCAGTGCTCGCACAGGCGCGGCAGGTACATCATGAAGGTGTTCTCGAACTCGCCGTAGATGTCCTTCTGGATATCGTCGAAGTTCTTGTCCTTGCTGCGCTTGCTGAACTCGCCGCCGAGGATCTCCTCCCAGTTCGGGCCCCATTCGATCTTCTCCATGCGCTGGCCCGTGATCAGGCTGCGCGGGCGCGCGGTGGGCGTCGCCTTCATCTCGGGCGCCGACTGCAGGTGGCCGTAGTCGAAGGTGAAGGGCTCGTAGTAGTCGTCGATCTGCGGCATGCTCGGGTTCGCGAAGATCCGCATCAGCAGCTTCCAGCGCGCGCCCTGCCGCGGCTCGATGCGGCCGTTGGCCTTGCGCACCCAGCCGCCGTTCCACTTGTCCTGGTTCTCCCACTCCTTCGGATAGCCGATGCCGGGCTTGGTCTCGACGTTGTTGAACCAGGCGTACTCCATGCCGGGACGACTGGTCCAGACGTTCTTGCAGGTCACCGAGCAGGTGTGGCAGCCGATGCACTTGTCGAGGTTGAGCACCATGCCGATCTGGGCGCGTATCTTCATGCTGCCTCCCCGAGTTGTTGCACCTCCGCGGCCCGCTCGTCGCCGCGCGGCGTGTCGAGCCAGTCGACCTTGTCCATCTTGCGCACGACCACGAACTCGTCGCGGTTGGTACCGATGGTTCCGTAGTAGTTGAAACCGTACGACAGCTGGGCATAGCCGCCGATCATGTGCGTCGGCTTGAGCACGATGCGCGTGACGGAGTTGTGGATGCCACCGCGCTGGCCGGTGATTTCCGAGCCGGGCGTGTTCACGATCTTTTCCTGCGCGTGATACATCATGACCATGCCAGGCTTGATGCGCTGGCTGACCACGGCGCGGGCCGCGATGGCACCGTTGACGTTGTAGAGCTCGACCCAGTCGTTGTCCTCGACGCCGATGACCTTCGCATCGTCTTCGCTGAGCCAGATGATCGGGCCGCCGCGGCTCAGGGTGAGCATCAGCAGGTTGTCGGTGTAGGTCGAGTGGATGCCCCACTTCTGGTGCGGCGTGATGAAATTCAGCAGGATCTCGGTGTTGCCGTTCGAGCGGATGCCATGCATGCCGGCCGTGGCCTTCAGGTTCACCGGCGGCCGGTAGCTGACAAAGCCCTCGCCGAAGGCCAACATCCACGGATGGTCCTGGTAGAACTGCTGCCGCCCCGTCAGGGTCCGCCATGGGATCAGCTCGTGCACGTTGGTGTAGCCGGCGTTGTACGACACCGTCTCCGACTCGATGCCGCTCCAGGTCGGCGAGCTGATGATCTTCCGCGGCTGTGCCTGGATATCCCTGAAGCGGATCTTCTCGTCCTCGCGGTGCAGCGCCAGGTGCGTGTGGTCGCGCCCGGTCTGCTTCGACAGCGCCTCCCAGGCCTTCACCGCCACGTGGCCGTTGGTCTCGGGCGCGAACTGCAGGATCATCTCGCAGGCGTCGATGTCGCTGTCGAGTCTGGGCATGCCGCAGCTGACGCCTTCCTCGGCGACGACCCCGTTCAGCTGGCCGAGCTGGCGCACCTCGGTCTGGGTGTTCCAGGCAATGCCCTTGCCGCCGTTGCCGATCTTGTTCATCAAGGGGCCGACCGCGGTGAAGCGCTTGTAGACATTGGGATAGTCGCGCTCGACGACGCTCAGGCCCGGCCCGGTCTTGCCCGGCACCAGCTCGCATTCGCCGCGCTTCCAGTCCTTCACCTCGAAGGGCTGGGCCAGCTCGCTCGGCGAGTCGTGCATCAGGGGCGTCAGCACCACCTCGCTCTCGACGCCGAGGTGGCCCACGCAGATCTCGCTGAACTTCTTCGCGAAGCCCTTGTAGATCTCCCAGTCGCTCTTCGATTGCCAGACCGGCTCCACCGCCGTCGACAGCGGATGAATGAAGGGATGCATGTCGCTGGTGTTCAGGTCGTTCTTCTCGTACCAGGTCGCCGTCGGCAGCACGATGTCTGAATACAGGCAGGTCGTGCTCATGCGGAAGTCGAGGGTGACCAGCAGGTCGAGCTTGCCCTCGGGCGCCTTGTCGTGCCAGACGACCTCGGTGGGCTTGGCTTCCTCGCTGCCGAGATCCTTGCCCTGCACCCCGTTGCTGGTGCCCAGCAGGTGCTTCAGGAAGTACTCGTGGCCCTTGCCCGAGGAGCCGATGATGTTGGACCGCCAGACGAACATGTTGCGCGGCCAGTTGTCGGGATGGTCGGGGTCCTCGCAGCTCATGCGCAGCGTCCCGTCCCGAAGCGACTGGACGACATAGTCCTTGGCGTCCATGCCGGTGGCCTGCGCGTCGCGCACCACCTGCATCGGGTTGGTCTGCAGCTGCGGCGCCGAGGGCAGCCAGCCCATGCGCTCGGCACGCACGTTGTAGTCGATCATGCTGCCGCCGTAGCGCGCCTTGTCCGCGAGCGGCGACAGGACCTCGTCGACGCCGAGCTTCTCGTAGCGCCATTGGTCGGTGTGGGCATAGAAGAAGCTCGTCGAGTTCATCTGCCGCGGCGGCCGGATCCAGTCGAGCGCGAAGGCCAGCGGCGTCCAGCCGGTCTGCGGGCGCAGCTTCTCCTGGCCGACGTAGTGGGCCCAGCCGCCGCCGCTCTTGCCGATGCAGCCGCACATCATCAGCATGTTGATGACGCCGCGATAGTTCATATCGCTGTGGTACCAGTGGTTCATGCCGGCGCCGATGATCACCATCGAGCGGCCCTGGGTCTTGTCGGCGTTTTCGGCGAACTGGCGCGCGACGCTGATCACCTGGTCGCGCGGCACGCCGGTGATCTGCTCCTGCCATGCCGGCGTGTAGGGCGTGTTGTCGTCGAAGTCGGTGGCGGCGAGCTCTCCGGGCAGGCCGCGCGCAATGCCGTACTGTGCGGCCTGGAGGTCGAACACCGTGGCCACCAGGGCCTCGCGCTTCTCGCCTTCCTTGCCCAGCGGGATCCGCTGGACCGGCACCGTGCGCACCAGCACGTCGTCCTGCGCGTTGGATGCGAAGTGCTCGTGATGGATGCCGCCGAAGTACGGAAAGCCGACCTTGGCGACCTGGTCGCCGGGATGCTCGCCTTCGAGCAGCGAGAGCTTGAGCTTCACCTCGTTGCCGTTGCGCGCCTCGCGGGCCTCGAGATTCCATTGGCCGCCGTCGGCACGGCCGTCCGGCCCCCAGCGGAAGCCGATCGCGCCGTGCGGCAGCACCACCTTGCCCTGGGCGTCGATGGCGACCGTCTTCCACTCGGGGTTGTTGGCCTGGCCCAGCTTGCCGTTGAAGTCGGACGCGCGCACGTAGCGGTCCGGCACCATCACGGTCTCGCCGTTGGCGAGCCGGTGCTCCTTCAGCATCACCAGCATCGGCAGGTCGGTGTAGCGGCGCGCGTAGTCGTCGAAGTAGGCCGAGCGCGGCTGCCCGTTGCCGCCGAAGTAGAAGTCCTTCAGGATGACGTGACCCAGCGCCATCGCCAGCGCCGCATCGGTGCCCTGCTTCGGATGCAGCCAGAGGTCGGACAGCTTCGCGACCTCGGAGTAGTCCGGCGTGACCGCGACGGTCTTGGTGCCCTTGTAGCGGACCTCGGTAAAGAAGTGGGCGTCCGGCGTGCGCGTCTGGGGCACGTTCGAGCCCCAGGCGATGATGAAGCTCGCGTTGTACCAGTCGGCGGATTCGGGCACGTCCGTCTGCTCGCCCCAGATCTGCGGGCTCGCGGGTGGCAGGTCGCAGTACCAGTCGTAGAAGCTCATGCAGACGCCGCCCAGGAGGCTCAGGTAGCGGCTCCCCGCCGCGTAGCTGACCATCGACATGGCCGGGATCGGCGAGAAGCCGATGATGCGGTCCGCGCCGTGCTTCTTGATGGTGTGGACGTTTGCTGCCGCGATGATCTCGTTGACCTCGTCCCAGGTCGAACGCACGAAGCCGCCCAGGCCGCGCACGCCCTGGTAGTCGCGCCGCTTGGCGTCGTCATGCACGATCGCCGCCCAGGCTTCGACCGGGTCGAGCGCCATGCGCGCCTCGCGCCAATGCTGCAGCAGCCGCCCGCGCACCATAGGGTACTTGACGCGGTTGGCGCTGTAGAGATACCAGCTGTAGCTTGCGCCGCGCGCGCAGCCGCGCGGTTCGTGGTTGGGCATGTCCCAGCGGGTGCGCGGATAGTCCGTCTGCTGGGTCTCCCAGGTCACAATGCCGCCCTTGACGTAGATCTTCCACGAGCAGGAGCCGGTGCAGTTGACGCCGTGGGTGGAGCGCACGATCTTGTCGTGCGCCCAGCGGTTGCGGTAGGCGTCCTCCCACGTGCGGTCTTCGCCCGTGATGACGCCGTGGTCGCCCGAGAAGCCTTCGCGCGGGTTCGAGAAGTGTTTGAGGCGATCGAGAAAATGGCTCATGAAATGTCTCCGGAAAGAGGGCGCTTAGGGGTTCTTCACGTACGCCGCCGGGCGCAGGTAGAACCACCAGTTGAGGACGAGGCAGAGGGCGTAGAAGATCGCGAAGCCGTACATGGCGATCTCGGGCGTGCCGGCCTTGATCTGCGCGCCGATCACGACGGGCGCGACGAAGGCGCCATAGGCGGCCACGGCCGAGGTCCAGCCCAGCACCGGACCGGCCTGCTGGCGGTCGAAGATCACGCCGATGGTCCGGAAGGTCGAGCCGTTGCCGATGCCGCTGGCCGTGAAAAGCACCACGAACAGCACCATGAACAGCAGGAAGTACTGCTCCGGCGCCGGCGACCGGTAGGCCAGCAGCATCACGTAGCCCACCGCGACCGAGGCGGCTACCATCACTGCCGAGATGATCTGGGTGACGATCGAGCCGCCGATGCGGTCGGAGATCCAGCCACCGACGGGCCGCACCAGGGCGCCGACGAAAGGGCCGATCCACGCGTAAGTCAGGGCCGAGGGCGCATTCGGGTTCTTCAGCGTGTGCTGCATCACGCCCGCCGCATCCGGCACATGGCTGATGCCGAAGATCACCGTGATTGACAGCGGCAGCGCCATCGAGAAGCCGATGAAGGATCCGAAGGTCACGATGTAGAGCAGCGTCAGCGCCCAGGTGTGGCGGTTGCGGAAGATCTCGAACTGCTTGGCGACGCCTTCGGCCATCGTGCCGAAGGCCGTGACCTTCATCATCAGCAGCGTGCCGACGATGATCAGCGGCATGGCAACCCACATGTTGAGCAGGCCCAGTCCGGTCGGCGCCGGCAGGTAGAGATACAAGCCGATGCCTGCCGGCACGAAGGACAGCGTGTAGAGCCAGATAATCTTGAGAAAGGCGACGATGGTGCCGCCGGTGTCGGGCGACACCGTCTTCAGGTTGTTCATGCCGAACCAGCACACGGCTGCCAGCGGAACCAGGGATAACAGCCAGGCGAAGCCGGCGTTCTGGATCCAGGTCGGCGTGCCGGCCAGGATCTTCCCGAAGATCCAGCCGCTGTCCTTCACCAGCGTCATCGACTCTCCGCCGAAGGCGCCGAACAGGCCCACCGTCATGACCAGCGGGATCACGATCTGCATGCTGGTGACGCCGAAGTTGCCGAGGCCGGCATTGAGCCCCAGGGCTGTGCCCTGCAGCCGCTTCGGAAAGAAGGTGCTGATGTTCGACATCGAGCTCGCGAAGTTGCCGCCGCCCACTCCCGACCACAGGGCCATGAGCTGGAAGGCCCAGAGCGGCCAGTCCTTGTGCTGCAGCACGACGCCGGTGCCGATGGCGGGGGCCAGCAGCATCGCGGTCGTGAGGAAGATAGTGTTGCGCCCGCCGGCGAGGCGGATCAGGAACGAGGCCGGGATCCGCATCGTCGCGCCGGCCAGGCCCGAGATGGCAGTCAGCGAGAACAGCTCGGCCTGGCTGAACGGGAAGCCCAGGTTCAGCATCTGCACCGTGATGATTCCCCACATGCCCCAGATCGCGAAGCCGCACAGCAGGCAGGGGACCGAGATCCAGAGATTGCGGTAGGCGATGCGCTTGCCGGTGGATTCCCAGAAGGCCTCGTCCTCCGGACGCCAGTCCTGAATGTCGGTGCCGGTGGTGGGGCGCGGGGCCGCGCCGGGAAGGGGAGTGCTGTTCATGAGGGGTGCCTGCGGAGGTTGGTGGGATCAGCCCTTGAGGCTGAACTCTCGTGCGTTCCGGCCCATGACCTCGGTGCTGCGCACCTCGGTCCAGTACATCCAGATCAGCGAGACCCAGACCACGCCGTACATCAGCATGAAGGCGCTGGAACGGATGCCGGTGATGTCCATCAGCGCGCCGAACATGATCGGAAGAACGAAGCCGCCCAGGCCGCCGGCCAGGCCAACGATGCCGCTGACGGTGCCGATGTTCGACGGGAAGTCGTCGGCGATGTACTTGAACACCGACGCCTTGCCGAAGGCGAAGGCGATGCCGAGCAGGAACATCAGGCCGGTGAAGGCATGGACGTTCAGGCCGAGGTGGAAGGTCTTTGGCCCGTCCACGGTCGTCACCGTGAAGTCGGTCTGCGGATAGCTCAGCAGGAACAGGCAGATCCAGCTCACCCACATCACCCACCAGGTGACCGAGTGCGCGCCGTAACGGTCGCTGAGCCATCCGCCCACTGCGCGCAGGACGCCGCCCGGCAGCGAGAAGCAGGCGGCCAGCAGTGCGGCCATGCGGATGTCGAGGCCGAACTCGCCGATGTAGTACTGCACCATCCAGAGGCTCAGCGCGACATAGCCGCCGAAAACGATGCTGTAGTACTGGCAGTACTTGATGACCTTCGGGTCCTTCAGCGCGCGCAGCTGGTCGACGAAGTGGGTGTTGCTCGGCACCAGGTGCGAAGGATCGCTGGCGCTGAACAGCCAGAACAAGATCATCGCGCCGAGCATGACGGCCGCGTAGACCTGCGGCACCATGGTCCATCCGAAGGCGACCACCAGCGCCGGCGCGACGAACTTGTTGACGGCCGCGCCCGAGTTGCCGGCACCGTAGATGCCCATCGCGAAGCCCTGCTGGTTCTTGGGAAACCAGCGTGCGACATAGGGCGTGCCGACGGAGAAGGAACCGCCGGCCAGTCCCACGAACAGGCCAATCACCAGGAAATGCCAGTAGGCGGTGGCGTAGCTCATGAGCCAGATCGCCGGCACGGTGACGGCCATCAGCAGCGTCATGACGATGCGGCCGCCGTACTTGTCGGTCCAGATGCCGAGCGGCACGCGGACCAGCGATCCGGCCAGCACCGGCATGGCGGTCAGCAGGCCGAACTCGGTGGCATTGAGGCCCAGCGTCTTCTTGATCGGAATGCCGATCACGCCGAACATCATCCACACCATGAAGCACACGGTGAATGCCAGTGTGCTGACCATCAGGACTGCCAGGGCCTGGCTCTTCTTGCTCATTGTCGCGTCCGCTCGTTGTGCATGAGAGGACTCTAGAGTTCGGAGGCCTGCGGCGGCATCCTCCGGAGGTACTGCCGGCCCGAGGCACAGTGACGATGCGGCGCACGCGCCGCATCGTCATGAAGAACTACCGACGCAGGTGAATGCGCAGCGCTTGCGCTGGATCAAGCCAGGCCGCGCTCGACTGCGATAACCGCGGCCTGCACGCGCGAGCTCACGTCGAGCTTGCGTAGGATGTGCTGCACGTGGATCTTCACGGTGGTCTCGGCGATGCCGAGCGCGCGGGCGATCTCCTTGTTGCCCTGGCCGCGGGCGATCTTGCCGAGGATCTCCTGCTCGCGCGGCGACAGCGAATCGACGGCGGAAGCCGGCGCCTCCGGCTCGGCGAGTGCCGCCGGGCGCGGCGCGGCCGCGATCCGGTAGGCATCCACCAGCTTGCTGGTCATCTCTTGCGCGATCACGCTCTCGCCGCGCATGGCGCGCCGGATGGCCGCCGACAGCACGTCGCCCTCCACCGTCTTCAGCAGGTAGCCGCAGGCACCGCCGCGCAGTGCGCCGGCGAGGTCGTCGGCGTCTTCGCTCACGGTCAGCATCAGCACGCGCGCCGTCGGTGCGGCCTCGCGCAGGGCCGGCAACGCATCGACGCCGGTGACACCGGGCAGATGGTTGTCGAGCAGGATCACGTCGGGCTGCAAGGCCTGCGCGCGCCGCTGAGCCTCGCCGGCATCGGCGGCGTCGCCGACGATCTCGAACTCGGCATCCCGCTGCAGCAGCGCGGTGAGGCCGCGACGGAAAAGCGTATGGTCGTCGACGACCAGGATTCGGATTTTGGCGGTCAAGGTGTTCAGGGCAAGGTCAGGACCACGGAACTGCCGTGGCCGAGTCTCGAAGATACCTCTAGGCTGGCGCCCAGGCGTTCCGCACGCTCGGTCATGATGCGGAGGCCGACGTGTGTTTCGTCGACGGCGCCGGCTTCGGTCGAGAAGCCTCGGCCATTGTCCCGCACCTCCAGCCGCCATTGCGGCTGCTGCTGGACATCGAGCCAGACGTGGGAGGCGCGTGCATGCTTGCGGATATTGGAGAGCGCCTCCTGCACGATGTGCAGCACCTGGATCTGCGTCGCCGGCTCCAGCGGCATGCCCTGGCCCAGCATCTGGAGCTTGGCCTTCAGGCCGGTCTGGTGCTCGAACTTGCGCAGCGTCGTCATCAGCGCGGGCTCGATGTCTTCGGCATTGGCCCGGGTGCGGAAGTGGACGAGCAGCTCACGGACATCCCCATAGCATTCGCGCACGCCGACATCGATCTCGTCCAGCACGTGCCGCGCCTGCCGTTCATCGCCGCTGGCCATCGAATCCCGCATCAGCTGCACCTGGATCTTCAGGAAGGCAAGCGCCTGTGCGATGGAGTCGTGCAGCTCGCGCGCCAGGAAGCCGCGCTCCTCCGAGATCGCCGCCTCGAGGCCGAGGGCATTGAGCCTGAGGTTCTCCATGGCGCCCGCAAGATGGACCGTCAGGGATTCGAAGAGCGAGCGCTCGGCCTCGGAGACGGCCACCCGCGCATGGAAGAAGAGGTCGACCTCTCCCATCTGCCGGTCGTGCAGCCGGATCGGGACGGCCACCACCGTCTCGAAGCCCGCCTGTGCGCAATGGCGCATGCGCGCCGGCGCCATGGCCCGGATCGGAATCACGCGGGCACCCGGGGGCGCGGCCGGCGAGCCGCAATGGCACTCGTCCGCCTTCACGCAACGCTCGGCCTCGACCATGGCCGTCGGCAGTCCTTGCGAGGCGAGCATGAGGTAGCGGCTGTTTGTTTCGTCGGACCAGCGCAAGGCCACGCCGTCGGCCCGGGCGATGCGCGCGAACTCACGCGTGAAACCCTGCGCCACCTCGTCGAGCGTGGTGGCCTTGTTGACCAGCGTGGTGATCTCGTAGAGGCTCTCCAGCCGTTCGCGCTCCTCCTCCAACTGTGCGGTCTTCTCCTGCACGCGGCTCTCGAGGTTTCGGTACATCGATTGCAGCTGCCCGGCCATGTTGTTGAAGCCCGCGCCCAGCGTGCCGAACTCGTCCGTTGTGGCGCACTCCACGCGAGCGCCGAAGTCGCCGGCCTGGATCCGTTGGATCGCTTGCTTGAGCAGTCCCACCGGCTCGAGGATGAAGCGGTATCCCGCATGGACCAGGGTGGCGGCGCCGATCATCGCCATGCCCAGCATTGCGACCTGAAGCAGGTGCATGATCGACGTCCAGCGCGACAGATGGGACTCGATGGCCGCCACGAACATGTCGATGTGGGAGGTGAAATCCGCGGCGTTCCGGCCCAGCGCTCGCGCGGCCTCGGGTCCGGGCGGGTCGGCCAGATGAGGGCGGAACCCGGCCCACTCGTGCTCGACCTCCGCGAAGCGCAGGCGCACCTGGTCGTCCCATGGCACGAACAAGGGCCGCTCGGGATCACCGAGCCGCAGCAACTGAATGGCCCGATCGAATTCGGCGAGCTGTCCCGGCAGCGCCTGCGTGTCGCTGGTCCCGGCCGACAGCGCCATGCGGTAGGCCTGCATGCGCATGCGTCCCGCCTCGTTGACGGATGCTGCGCCCCCCTCGATCTGCCACGACATCCATAGCAGGGCGCCGATCGAGCACATCGCCACGAAGAGAAAGGGCGCCGCGGCCAGGCCCAGCTTGGCGCCAAGGGACCACTGACGGCTCGAGGTCATGCCCGCGACGCGATCATTCCGAACCGGATGTGCGAGCGTGTCGCTCGTGCAATTCCCATGTCGCCTCCATTCGCAAGCAATGCGGCTCAGGATAGCCTGGCAGTCGCGCGCTTCGGTTGAGGCAGATCAAAGACCGGCGCCCGACTTCGGCGACCGGGCTTCGGGTTTACAGCGTATCGTGATCGAAGGGATTCGTTGTCCGCGGCCCGCTGTCGGCGCCCTTGGCCGTGCTCATCGCGGCCGACATCGCCGACACCACGGTCGCCCACTCCTCGCGCGTGAGCAGGAGATCCATCTGAAGGTGCAACAGCGTGTCCTCCCGATCCAGGTGGGCATACATCAATCGGGAATGCTCGGACAGCAGGGCTTCAACCGCATCGATGGCCTCCGCATCCCCCGATTCGACCAGGCCCAGCGCGGCCTTGGTCTGGGCGAGCAAGGCGTCGCAGTGCTTGCTTTCGAGTTCGAGTCCGTCCAGCAGTTCGTCGGCCTCCCGGGACCTGCCGCGCAGGATGTCGAGCAGAACCGTGCCTTTCGGCCGGTGCGTCGTCTCGTCGAAGGTCTGGAGGCGGTCGATGAGTTCGAGGAGCGCGGCGGGTCTTTGATGACGTTTCCAGTCATCGGCGTTCAATGCCGCGCGGATCTGATCGAGCAACTCGCGGATGCGGGCGTGCTCTGCTCGCAGGACGATCCATGTGCATTCTGATGCCAGCATGCCGGGCCCCCTTCGGTCGCTGTGTGCGCCGACGCTCAATCTAGCATGTTGCTGGGCCCGAGTCTCGCGGGCAGGATAGAAAATCTATCGCGCGGCTGGATAAGGTCCTCAGTGGCCGCAGCCGCCCAGGTGGCCGCAGGCCGTGCAGAAGTCGCAGCCGTCCTTGAGGATCATCGTGGCGTTGCCGCACTCCGGGCAGCGGGCGCCCGGCATCGGCGCGGGCTGGTCGGAGGCCTGCGCGGGCGCCTGCAGGATGCCCATTGCCTGCACCGGGTAGCCCTTGGCGTCCAGCACGCCCAGCATCGCGTAGCGGTGGATGATGAGCCGTGCCATGTAGGCGACCGTCGACGGCCAGACCTGCTGGCGCTGACGGCCGCTCGGCAGGCCCGGCACGGGGGCCATGAAATGGCCCAGCGGCTCGGCGTAGTTGAGGAGCTTGCGCAGCTTCATGCCGATCCACGCCGGATCGAGCACGCGCATGTCGAGCGACAGCACACGGGCCAGTCCATCCAGCGCCTTCGGGTAGTTGCCGGAGAGTCCCATGGCGCAGGGCCGGGTGACGCGCCCGCCTTGGCCGTCCGGCAGCCAGACCTCCTTGAGCGTCGGCGTGAAGGTCTCGTCGCTCGCCGGATTGTGGATGTCGACCGCCCAGGCCAATGTTCCGTTCGGGCCGGTCTGCGGCTCGCCGCGGCTGAACAGCGCATCGATCACGGGGCTCGGCGAGTCCGCCTCGTCCTGCCACAGCCCCAGCTGCTCGCAGCGCCAGCGGATCACCGCCGCCGTAGCCGCGACGACGCCGGGAAACTGGCGCATTTCCCCGTGCGGCGGGAAGGGCATCTCGAACGAGCGTTCTTCCTGCACCGTGGCCAGCACGTCCAGCTTGAGCCGCATCCAGGTCGGATCCTTCGCGCGAAGGTCCATCGACAGCGTCTTGGCCAGCGCACCGAGGCCGCGCGGTTGCTCGACGCCATTGACCCAGACTTCGAACGGTGCCGGCTTGCCGCCCTCCGGCAACTCGCCGACGAAGAGTGCGAATTCGCCATGCGGGTGGCGGACCATGTACGACCAGGCGGGGTTGCCCGCCGGCAGCTCCGGACGCCCGGGCCAGCGCAGCGACGCCAGCACCGGCCGCGGCATGCGCTCGAGGATCAGGCGCGCGTTCAACGGGCCGGCATCGACCGTCATGGGCTCCTGCGCGAGCGGGCCGCCCTGGGGGCTCAGGACGGCGCCGAGCACGGCGTTGGGCCGGTAGGTGGCCAATCCCTTGAGCCCCGACCGCCAGGCCCGCAGGTACAGGTCCTTGAAGTCCGCGTAGGGGTAGTCGGCCGGCACGTTGACCGTCTTCGAAATGGCGGTGTCGACCAGCGGCGCCACCGCGGAGACCATCTCCACGTGGGCCTGGGCGCTCATCTGCAGCGCGGTCACGAAGGCCGGGGGCAGCGGCGCATCCGCGCCCTTCAGCTGCCGAAACAGGCGCCATGCATGGTCCTCGACCACGTGCTCTTCCCAGCTGCCTTCGGGCGTCCGCTTGCGCCGGGTGTAGGTCCAGGAGAAGGCCGGCTCGATCCCATTGCTCGCGTTGTCGGCGAAGGCCAGGCTGATGGTGCCGGTGGGCGCGATCGACAGCAGGTGCGAGTTGCGGATTCCGCCCGCCCGGATGCGCGCGACGAGCGGGGCCGGCAGCCGCGACGCGAAGGTGCCGCGGCTCAGGTAGAGGTCGGCGTTGAAGAGCGGAAAGGCACCGCGCTCGGCCGCCAGATCGGTCGACGCCGTGTAGGCGGCGTCGCGCAGGACTTCGGCGATGCGGCGCGCGGCTTCGCGGCCGGCGGCGCTGTCGTAGCGCAGGTTCAGCATCGCCAGCGCATCCCCCAGCCCGGTGAAGCCGAGGCCGATGCGCCGCTTGCTGCGGGCTTCCGCGTGCTGGCGCTCCAGCGGCCAGCAGCTGATCTCCAGCACGTTGTCGAGCATCCGGACCGCCACCGCCGCCAGCCGCGCGAAGGCCTCCTCGTCGAAGCGCGCCTCGGGCTCGAAGGGCGCGCGCACCAGGCGCGTCAGGTCGATCGAGCCGAGGCAGCAGCAGCCGTAGGCCGGCAGCGGCTGCTCACCGCAAGGATTGGTGGCCGCCAGGGTCTCGCAATAGGACAGGTTGTTGTCCTCGTTGATGCGATCGAGGAACAGCACGCCGGGCTCGGCATGGTCGTAGGTCGAGCGCATGATCTGATCCCACAGATCACGGGCGCGCAGCGTCCGATAGACCCACAGGCCATCTTCGCGCTGGCGGGCGCCGCCGGCCCGAAGCCGCGGTCCGGGTGCCGCCCGATGGACCAGTTCGAAGGGCTTGTCGTCCTGCACGGCCTGCATGAAGGCATGGGTCACGCCGACCGAGATGTTGAAGTTGGCCAGGTCGCCCTGGTCCTTGGCATGGACGAACTCCTCGATGTCGGGGTGGTCGCAGCGCAACACACCCATCTGCGCCCCGCGCCGCGCGCCCGCCGACTCGACGGTCTCGCAGGAACGGTCGAACACGCGCATGTACGACACCGGCCCCGATGCGTTCGATCGGGTGCTGGCGACCCAGGCGCCGCGCGGCCGGATGCGCGAAAAGTCATAGCCCACGCCACCGCCGCGGCGCATGGTCTCGGCGGCCTCGGTCAGCGCCACGTAGATGCCCGGATGGCCGTCCTCCTCGGCGGAGATGGAGTCGCCCACTGGCTGCACGAAGCAGTTGATCAGGGTCGCGGACAAGTCGGTTCCGGCCGCCGACTGGATGCGTCCTGCAGGCAGGAATCCGTCCTGCAGCGCCTGCAGGAAGCGCGGCTCCCAGAGGGCGCGAAGCTCGGGCTTCTCAGCCTGCGCCAGCGCCCGAGCCACCCGGCGACCGACGTCGTCGATGCTCCGCTCGCCATTCTTGGCGTACTTCTCGAGCAGCAGCTCCTGGCTGATCCGCTGGGCGGGGAGTGCCGGGGTCGACGGCGGGGTCTTCAGGGCATCGGTTGTCGTCATGGGCCACGGGTCCGGAAGCACGGAGTCACATCATGCGTTGCCTCCCGGGCGTTCGTCCAGATGGCCGCGCCTACGGGCGATTCGCCGGAGTCCCGTTCTCCCAGCCGGCGTCGCTGATGTGCCTCGCATAGACCGCCAGCACGATGCGCTCGGAGTGCACGAGGTAGTCGTTGAGCGCGGCGGCGGCGCTCGCGTAGTCGCCGGCTTCGGCCAGTTCCAGAATCTTGACGTTCATGTCGACGTAGGGGGCGTGCAGGAACTCGGGATCGCGCAGCAGCCCGAAGGCCAGCCGCAGCTCGGCCAGCACCGGTGCGAACAGGTGATTGAGCCGCTCGCTGTCGGCCAGTTCGACGATGGCCATGTGGAAGGCCATGTTCGCGGTGCCCACGCCCAGCCAGTCGCCCTCGGCCCGGCAGCGCAGCGAGGTCTCGACCGCCTCGCGCATCTTCTTCTTGGCCGGATGGCGCGGGTAGGCCTGCGCCAGCGCCTGGCACTCGATCAGCCGGCGCACCCGGTAGATGTCGATGATCGACGCGATGCTGGGGATAGCCACGAACACCCCGCGATTGGGCGCGTGCTTGACCAGGCCGTCCTTGGTCAGCATGCGGAACACCTCGCGCAGCGTGTTGCGCGAAATGCCCAGGCTGTCGCTCAGGATCTGCTCCGACAGCCGCTGGCCCGGTGAGAACTCACCCTGGGTGATCTTCAGGCGCAGCTGCTCGGCCACACGCTCGCTGAGCGTCTGGATGGCGGGAGAAGGGGGCGTGGCAAGGCTCATCGGCCCGGTTGTAACAGATCGCTCGCCCGATCCGCGTTTCATTGCTCAACAAGACTCGGGTTTTTACCTAGAAATTGGCATACAACTTGCGAGCAATTTTCAATGAATTGTTCAACAATCAATTGCCTTTGACTCAATCGAATATTCCTTCTGTTGAGCCAGCCACCCTTTCTTCAGGAGTAACTGCCTTGCCCACCGACATCAACCTGTGGCCCCTGCTCGGGGTCGCCGTCATCATTGCGGGGTTCATCCTGCGCTTCAATCCGATGCTGGTCGTGATCGTGACCGCCATCGTCACCGCCTTAGCCGCGAACTTTCCAGTCGACAAGATCCTGGCGACCATCGGCACCGGTTTCATCAAGACGCGCAACCTTCCGCTGATCATTCTGCTGCCGCTGGCGGTGATCGGGCTGCTGGAGCGGCACGGGCTGCGCCAGCATGCACAGAACTGGATCAGCACGATCAAGTCGGCAACGGTCGGCCGCCTGCTGATCGTCTACCTGGGAGCCCGGCAGCTGACGGCCGCGATCGGCCTCACCAGCCTGGGCGGACACCCGCAGATGGTGCGGCCGCTGCTGGCCCCGATGGCCGAGGGCGCGGCCGAGGCGCGCTACGGCAAGCTGCCGGACCGCATCCGCCACAAGCTGCGCGCCTACGCCGCGGCGACCGACAACGTCGGCCTGTTCTTCGGCGAAGACATCTTCGTGGCCTTCGGTGCCATCGTGCTCATGACCACCTTCCTGCGCGAGGCCGGCGTCGACGTCGAGCCGATCCACGTCGCGCTGTGGGGCATCCCGACCGCCACCTGTGCCTTCCTGATCCATGCCTGGCGGCTGCGCCGGCTCGACCGGATGCTGGCGCGCGAACTCGGCGCCGATGCGCCCGCCGCTAATGGCGCCGTCGCCGTGAAGGGCGCCTGATCATGACGCTCTCGATCGTTCACCTCTACTATCTGGTCGGCGCCATCCTCGCCATAACCGCGCTGATGACGCTCAGGGACCGCCAGCATCCGAAGCGCTATTCGAGCGCCTTCTTCTGGGGCCTCTATTCACTGGTGTTCCTGGTCGGCGACCAGCTGCCGCCGGTCTGGGTCGGCGTCGGCGTCGTGGTCATGGCGCTGATTGCCGCCTTTGGCGGTGTCGGCGTCGGCCGCCAGAGTGATCGCAGCGCGGCCGACTACGCGGCCAGCGCCAAGCGTCTGGGCAACAAGCTGTTCATTCCGGCGCTGGCGATCCCGCTGGTCACGATGGTCGGCACCCTGTCGGCCAAGTACCTCGTGTTCGGCGGCACGCCCCTGCTCGACCCAAAGAACACTACGCTGGTGAGCCTGGGCATCGGCTGCCTCTTCGCGCTCGGCCTGGCCTGCCTGCTCACCAAGGAAACGCCGGTGCAGGGCATCCGCGAATCGCGCCGCCTCACCGATGCGCTCGGCTGGGCGCTGGTGCTGCCGCAGATGCTCGGCATGCTGGGGCTGGTGTTCTCCGACGCCGGCGTCGGCAAGGCCGTGGCCCACATCACCACCAGCTACATCAACATGGACGTGCGCTTCTTCGCCGTCGTCGTGTACGTGGTCGGCATGGCGCTGTTCACCGTCATCATGGGCAACGGCTTCGCGGCCTTCCCGGTGATGACCGGCGGCGTCGGCGTGCCGATCCTGGTCGGCATGTACCACGGCAACCCGGCGGTGATGGCCGCCATCGGCATGCTCTCGGGCTACTGCGGCACGCTGCTGACGCCGATGGCCGCCAACTTCAACATCGTGCCCGCGGCGTTGCTGGAACTGCCCGACAAGAACGCCGTGATCCGCGCCCAGGTGCCGACCGCGCTCACGCTGCTGACCTGCAACGTGTTCTTGTTGTACTTCCTGATGTTCCGCTGAGGCGCCTCGATGAAGATGGACCTCAACAGCGACCTCGGCGAGAGCCTGGGCGCCTGGCACATGGGCGACGACGAGGCGATGCTCGGCATCGTGAGCAGCGCCAACGTGGCCTGCGGCTTCCATGCCGGCGACGCCGCCGGCATCCTGCAGACGCTGCGCCGTGCACAGGCGCTCGGCGTGGTGGTCGGCGCCCACGTGGCCTACCCCGACCTGGCCGGCTTCGGCCGCCGCAACATGGACGTCGCCAGCGCCGACCTGGTGGCCGACGTGATCTACCAGATCGGTGCGCTCAAGGGCCTGGCGACGGCCGCGGGAACGACGGTGCGCTACGTCAAGCCGCATGGCGCGCTCTACAACACCATCGCGCACGACCAGCGCCAGGCGCGCGACGTCATCGCCGCCATCCGCGCGATCGATCCCGGGCTGGCGCTGGTCGGCCTGGCCGGCTCGCCGCTGCTCGGCTGGGCCGCGACCAGCGGGCTTCGCATCGTTGCCGAAGCCTTTGCCGACCGCGCCTACATGCCGGACGGATCGCTGGTGTCGCGCCGCGAGAAGGGCGCCGTGCTGCACGATCCGCAGGAGGTGGCGGCGCGGATGCTGCGCCTCGCGACCGAGGGCGTGGTCGAGGCCATCGACGGCAGCATCGTGCGCATCGAGGCCGATTCGATCTGCGTCCATGGCGACAGCCCCGGCGCCGTCGAAATGGCGCGGCAGGTGCGAAGCCTGCTCGAACGCTCGGGCGTGGCCATTCGCCCGTTCGCCGATGCCCCGGTCGGAGGCGCGACGCGATGATGCGATTCCTGCCCGTCAACCTGGATGCGCTCCTGGTCGAGCTCGACGACCTGGCGCAGACCCTGGCCCTGCTCGCATCGCTGCAGGCCGAGCCCATCGCCGGCATCGAGGAACTGGTGCCCGCGGCGCGCACGATCCTGGTTCGCTTCCGCCCCACGGCGGTGTCACACGAGGACCTCGTCGAGCGCATCGGCGGCCGCAGCCTGCAGACGCCGGTGGCGCGCGCAGCCACGCGCATCGAGATTCCCGTCGACTACCAGGGCGAGGACCTCGACGAGGTGGCGCAGATGCTGGGGATCTCGCGCGAGGAGCTGATCCGCCGCCACACCGGCAGCGACTACACCGTCGCCTTCACCGGCTTCGCGCCGGGCTTCGCCTATCTGAGCGGCGGACATCCGAGCCTCGACGTCCCGCGCCGCCGCACGCCGCGCACGCGCATCCCGGCCGGCGCCGTCGGGCTTGCGGGCCCGTTCAGCGGCGTCTATCCGCAGGCCAGCCCGGGCGGCTGGCAGATCATCGGCGTGACCGCGACGCCGATGTGGGACCTGGGCCGCGAGGTGCCGGCGCTGCTGCAGCCGGGCTTCAAGGTGCGCTTCGTCGACGTCTCCGGCCGGCGCTTGCCGGCCCCGCCGACGCCGCCAATCGCGCCGGCCGAACCGACCGTCGCTGTCGAGCCTGGCGCCGCCGCGCTGCAGGTGCTGGCCACCGGCCTGCTGGCCCTGTTCCAGGACCTGGGCCGCCATGGCCAGGCCGGGCAGGGCGTGTCGGCCTCGGGCGCGATGGACCCGGGTGCCTTGCGCGCAGCCAACCGGCTGGTCGGCAATCCCGCCGGCGCGGCCTGCCTGGAACTTGTCTATGGCGGCTTCCGGTTCGTCTGCCGCGGCGAGGCCGTGGTGGCCTTCACCGGTGCCGACGCACCGGGTCGACTCGTGACCGCTGCCGGCGCAACGCTGAAGCTGCCCCGCTACGAAGCCGTGGCGCTGGCAGACGGCGACACCGTGACGCTGGGCGAGCCGGTCGCCGGCATCCGCTCGTACCTCGCGGTGCGCGGCGGGTTCGCCGTGGCGCCGGTGCTTCGCAGCTGCTCGACCGACACGCTGGCCCACGTCGGTCCCCCGCCGGTCCAGGCCGGCGATGTGCTGGGCCTGCGACCGGTCACCGGCGGCGCCGTGGTCGGCGGGCCCGAACCGGCACCCGCCGAGCTGCCCACCGCCGGGGGCGTCGTCGTGCTCGACGTCGTGATGGGCCCGCGCACCGACTGGTTCACGCCCGAGGCGATCGCGCTGTTCGCGAGCCAGTCGTGGACCGTGACGCCGCAGTCCAATCGCGTCGGACTGCGCCTGGCGGGCGAACAGCCGCTGGCCCGTGCCAATCCCGGCGAGCTGCCGAGCGAAGGCACGGCGCTGGGCGCCATCCAGGTGCCGCCGAGCGGCCAGCCGGTGCTGTTCCTGGCCGACCATCCGTTGACCGGCGGCTACCCGGTGATCGGCACCGTGGCCCCGTACCACCGCGATCGCGCCGGGCAGATCCCGATCGGCGCCAGCGTGCGCTTCAACCCGATCCGCGCCTTCAATCCGTCCACCCGTACCGTCCCGCGAGACACACCATGAAAAAAGTCCTGATCGCCAATCGCGGCGAAATCGCCGTGCGCATCGTGCGCGCCTGTGCCGACTACGGCGTCCAGTCGGTCGCCGTGTACGCCGATGCCGACCTCGACGCGCTGCATGCGCGCATGGCCGACGAGGCCTGGGGCCTCGACGGCCAGCGGCCGGCCGACACCTACCTGAACATCGACAAGCTGTTGACCGTGGCGGCGCGCTGCGGCGCCGACGCGGTGCACCCGGGCTATGGCTTCCTGTCGGAGAGCGCGCGCTTCGCGCAGGCCGTGATTGACGCCGGGCTGACCTGGATCGGGCCGCCGCCCGCGGCCATCGAAGCGCTCGGAGACAAGGTGCAGGCCCGCAAGATCGCGCTTCAGGTCGGCGCGCCGCTGGTCGCCGGCACCTCGGAGCCCGCGCGCGACGCGCAGGAGGTCGTGGCCTTCGCGGAAAAGAACGGCCTGCCGATCGCCATCAAGGCGGCCTTCGGCGGCGGCGGTCGCGGGCTCAAGGTCGCGTGGCGCCTCGACGAGGTCGCCGACCTCTACGAATCGGCCGTGCGCGAGGCGGTCACCGCCTTCGGACGCGGCGAGTGCTTCGTCGAGCAGTTCCTCGACCGTCCGCGCCATGTCGAGGCGCAGGTCATCGCCGACACGCACGGGCACGTGGTGGTGCTCGGCACGCGGGACTGCTCGCTGCAGCGGCGCAACCAGAAGCTAGTGGAAGAGGCACCGGCACCGTTCCTCAGCGACGCCCAGCGCGAGCGCATCCACCAGGCGGCGCGCGATGTCTGTGCGCGCGCCGGCTATGTCGGCGCCGGAACGGTCGAGTTCCTGCTGAGCCCCTCGGGAACAATCTCCTTCCTCGAGGTCAACACCCGCCTGCAGGTGGAGCATCCGGTGACCGAGGAGACCGCGGGCATCGACTTGGTGGTCGAACAGCTGCGCATTGCCGACGGCCTTCCGCTGTCGATCAGCGAGACGCCGTCGCCGCGCGGCCATGCCTTCGAGTTCCGGATCAACGCCGAGGACGTCGGCCGCGGCTTCCTGCCGGCGCCCGGCCCGGTGCACCTGTTCGAAGCGCCCTCGGGCCCCGGCGTGCGCGTCGACACGGGCGTACAATCGGGATCGACGGTGCCGGGCACCTTCGATTCGCTGATGGCCAAGCTCATCGTCACCGGCGCCACCCGAGAGCAAGCCATCGCCCGCGCCCGCCGTGCGCTCAGGGAGTTCCGCATCGAAGGCGTGCCCTCGGTGCTCCCGTTCCATCGCGCGGTGATGGAGCACGCCGACTTCGTGTCCGCCAATGCCTTCAAGGTCCACACCCGCTGGATCGAGACCGATTTTGCGAACACCCTTGCCGCGGCGGTGCGGCCCGAGCCGCTGGCGGAGCTCGCGCTGGTGCGCACGGCGCTGGAGATCGACGGCCGCCGGATGGCGCTGGGCCTGCCGGCCGACCTGCTGCGCGGGCTGCAGGCCTCGGGTAGCGGCCAGTCGCCCGAGGCCGTCGATGCCCCGGTCGCGGCGGACCCCGCCAGCGTTCCGGCACCGATTGCCGGCACGCTCCAGGCGTGGAAGGTGGCCGACGGCGACAGCGTCGAGAAGGGCGACACGATCGGATCCATGGAAGCCATGAAGATGGAGATGCAGGTGACGGCGCACCGCGCCGGGCGCATCGCCCTCAAGTCCGCACAGGGCGACTACGTCGCCGCGGGCGTGGCGGTCGCGCTGATCCACTGAAGCGCGCTCACGACGACTTCAACGAGCGGGCCGGGCGTCCGGTTGTGCTTCGCGAGGCGCCCGGCGCCGGGGGCGGCTCGTCAAGTGCCCGGGGAAGAATCGCTTGGCGGCCTCGACCAGGACCAGGTAGGCCGCCACCATGCCCGCCAGCCAGGCGAGAAAGGCCGCGGGCAGCGGCACGAAGTCGAACAGCCGGCCCACCGCGGTGTAGGGCAGCACCAGGGCCACGGCCACGATCGCCAGCGACGCCGCGCTCAGCATGGCGCTGGGTCGGCTGGCCCACGGTCTTCCCCGCGTGCGGTTGACGAAGATCACCAGCACCTGAGTCACAAGCGACTCGACGAACCAGCCGGTGCGAAACAGGCCGACATCCGCATGCAGGATCCGAAGCAGGAGCCAGAAGGTCAGTGCGTCGAAGGCCGAACTGATCAGCCCGAAGATGAATCCGATGTCCAGCGTGCGCGGTCGGTGCAGGTCCTCGGCATTGACCCGGTCGAGGGGAATCCCCGCCATGGTTGATGAAGAAATCGCGCGCTTCCAGCACTCGGCCGTCGGCCGGCACGCGGTCGCCTGCGGAGAGCAGGACGATATCGCTGGGCACGAGGGCCGCCACTGGAATGTCCTGGGCGCGGCCATCCCGGATGACGTTCGCGCGCAGCGCCACCGATTCGCGTAGTCTTCTCCGCGGCGCGGCTGGCGCGATGCTCCTGGACGAAATCCAGTATCACGCTCAGCAGCACCATCGCCATGATGATGACGAAGTTGGCCACGTCGCCGGGCGCCGCCGAGACGGCGCTGGCGGCGAGCAGCACCAGCACGAGCGGGTTGCGAAAGCGCGCCGCGAACTGCAGGGCCAGCGGGCGCTTCTTCGCGGCCTCGAAGTTGTTGGGGCCGCAACGTGCCAGCGCTTCCTGGGCCTGCGTTGACGAAAGTCCCTTGGCATCGGGTGGCGTGGCATCGAGCCACCAAGTTGCGGGGGACGGGGTCGTGAGGGGCTGGGTCATCAGCGCAGGGGCGGCGCGAAGTCGACATGCGGCACGGAATCCCCTGCCGAGCCGCGTGCAGTGTGCGCCCAGGCTTCAGCGCCTGATTTGCGCTGGCGCAAACAGGGCTCGGCAACGTTCGCTATCGCCCGGGGCCCGCACCGCCGGGACCGCCCCCGCCACCGGGGCCGCCGCCACCGCCGCCCGGGCCACCCCCGCC
>NZ_JBFUIU010000014.1:0-36093 GCF_056401695.1 Variovorax sp. P4_D9 | reverse complement strand
CAGGCTGGTCGTGCCCTGCGCCTGCCGCACACGCTGCGGCGCCGCCGGATTGAGGTGCGCGATCTGGCGCATCAGGCTGATCCGCCCGCCCCACAGGCGCTCGCAGGCCGACACCTCGAGCAGCAGCGTTTCGTCGACCCAGGCGACGCGCGGCGTGAACTGCAGGGCCCACCAGCCGAGCGCCTCGGGGGACGGAGGAAGCGCCTCGGCTTCCGGGTCAGGCTGCCATTGCAATGCTATCCAGTGCATGGCCGGCTCTCTCTCTCTGATGGAAGTCGAGGCGCACCACCGTTGCGCCTTGGCGCTCTTGCGGGGCCCCCTCCTGCTGGCGCAGCAGCTTGCGCCGCAACTGGCTTGCGGCGAGCAGCGCCGTCATGCGCTGGCTGCGTGCCGGCAACTGGATTGGCGTGGCCAGCGGCGGACCGCGGCGCTTGAGGATGTGGACATCGATCTGCGTCCGGTCGTCCTCGCTGGCCACCAGTTGCAGCCGCAGGCGCGCCGGCGAGGTGGACGCCGCCGCGTTCGCGGGCCGGAACACGAACAGCAGCGACTCGTGCTGTGCCGCGGCCAGTTGCAAGCGCCGCAACTCGCCCACCCGCGCCTGCGGCAGCCAGGCCAGGACGGCGGCGACGTCGACGCAGCGCAGGGCCTGCTCGCAGGCCCAGAGCCGCGCGGACGGGGCCTCGCTGCGGATCCACAGCAGCGATTCGATCGGCAGGCCACCGGCTGCCAATGAAGGTCCGAAGGGCTCATGGGGTGCGCCGATCAGCGCCACCGGGCCGCTGCCGCCCTGCACGGCCCGGGCCAGTGCAGGCAGCAGCAACTGCCACGCATGCGCCTCGGGAGCCGACTGCAGCAGTTCGGTCATCGCCCCGACCGGCCAGCCGCCGCCGGGCAGCTGCGCATCAAGCGCGGCATGGCCGGTGCCGACCACCTGCGCGTCGGCCGAGCCCAGCTCGTCCCCGCGCCACATCCTGTGGCGCGCGGAAGAAGAAAAAGAATCGAGAGAAGGGAGGCCCATGATGGATTGAATATACGGGGTATCCGGTTAGCTCCAGTGTCGGATATAACTGGATGTCCATCCAGTCAATGCTACTCCCTCGATGACGGCGAAGACAAGCCCTTGATGACGCTCTGGTAGGTCACCGGCGCGGTCACGACGGCCTGCTGCATCAGCCGGTAGAACAACAAGCCGCGCGACGTAGAGGTGCGGCGGTTGAACCGGAAGACGAACTCGTCGAGGTAGGCGTCGAGGTGCTCGGGCTGGACCGAGCCGTGATGCGTGCCCAGGATCCAGCGCTTGACCAGGGAGGCCACCCGGTGCACGCCGGGCATCGTGGCGGGTGACTCGGCGCCCAGCATGACCTGGCGTGTGTGCTCGAAGCCGATCTTGCTCAGCGAGCGGTAGGCCGCCGATCCGTCGGTGCGCACCCGCGCGCCGGGCTCGATGCTTTCCTGCACGAAGGGCACCACGCAGGCGTCGGAGTCGTTGTCGATGCGACGCAACCGGATTCGCCCGAAGCCCTTGGGCTGGTGGATCTCCACGGCAATGGCCACGAGGATCTTGCTCGTCTTGCTCTTGCGCCCCTCGCTGGCCAATGGCTTGGCGCGGTCCGAGATGGCCAGGTAGGTCTCGTCGACCTCCACCTCGCCCTTCAGCAGTTCGCGCTGCGGGCGCACCATTGCCCGGCGAAAGCGATGCAGCATCGTCCACGCCGTCTCGTAGCTCCCCAGGCCGAGCACGCGCTTCAAGCCCAGCGCGCTGACGCCCAGCTTCTGGTTGGTCACATACCAGGCCGCCGCCAGCCACACCCGCAGCGGCGTGCGGGTCTTGTCGAAGATGGTTCCGGCGGTCACCGAACTCTGATGCGCGCAGYTGCGGCACATCAGCCGCGCACGGCTTGAACGGTACGGTTCACCGACSACACCGCATGCCGGACAGACGAAACCATCCGGCCAGCGCAGCCGCTCCAGGTAGGCCAGGCAGGCTTCTTCGGTGGCGAACCAGTCGAGAAATTCGTTCCAGCTTTGCGGGTAGTCCTTCCCGGCTTGTGGCGCTAATATCTGGTTATCCATCCAGCTATCCTGAACCTACTGGAGCTAACCAGATACCCATTATTTTTAGACAATATCCGACCCACGTGGAAGATTTTTGTAAGTACGGGAAAAAGCAGACCCACCCAGCGCGTCTGGCGCCGATGGAGTACATATTCCGAGTGCCTTCTTCGCCCACCATCACCCGCGCCGAGTTCCTTCGCCTGGCCGCCGCGCTCTCGCTATCCGCTGCCTTGCCGCGACCCGCCGCTTCCCAGACCCCGGGAGTCCGACCCATGAACACCCGACCCATCCCCGCCACCCGCGAAGCCCTGCCCGTGGTGGGCTGCGGCACCTGGATCGGCTTCGACGTCGCGCCCGGCAGCGCCGAATACCAGCGCCTGCCGGGCGTGCTCGAGGCACTGTTCGCCGCCGGCGGCACGGTGCTCGACAGCTCGCCGATGTACGGCCGCTCCGAGGCCGTGACTGGCGACCTGCTGGCGGCATCGAACCAGCGCGCCAGGGCCTTCCTCGCGACCAAGGTCTGGACCTCCGGTCGCGATGCCGGCATCGCGCAGATGGAGCAATCCTTCCAACGCCTGCGCACCGATCGTATCGACCTGATGCAGGTCCACAACCTGGTCGACTGGCGCACCCACCTCAAGACCTTGCGCGGCTGGGTGGACAGGGGCCGGGTGCGCTACCTGGGCATCACGCACTACACGGCATCCGCCTACGCCGAGGTCGAGGCCGTGCTGCGCGCCGAGAAGCTCGACTTCCTGCAGATCAACTACTCGATCGATGCGCCTGAAGCAGCCCAGCGCCTGCTGCCGCTGGCGGCCGAGCGCGGCGCGGCGGTGATCGTCAACATGCCCTTCGGCGGCGGCGGATTGCTGCGCCGCCTGCGCGATAAGCCCCTGCCCGGCTGGGCCGCCGAGATCGGCTGCACCAGTTGGGCCCAGGTGCTGATCAAGTTCGTGCTGAGCCATCCAGCCGTGACCTGCACCATTCCCGGCACCAGCCGGCCTGAGCACATGGCGGACAACGCGGCGGCGGGCACGGGCGCGTTTCCGGATGCGGCGTTCTGGCAGCGCAACTCGGCTTCGTTACAATAACCCAAGCGTTTTGGTTAAGATGCATTGAGCGCAATGGACTCATGCCCACAGTTCTGCGCATCGGCAAACTGCGGATCGTGACCTACACGAACGACCATCGTCCAGCGCACGTCCACCTGATCKGACCGCATGGAGAAGCAGTGTTCGACCTGCATTGCCCCAGGGGTCCGCCCGAACCGCGAGAGCATGGGTTTCGCACTGCACGAATTGAACAAGGTCATGCATCACCTGCAGAGCGTTCTCAGCAGCCTCTATGGAGCAGCATCCATGGCATTGACTGAAGCCGAATTGAAGCGAGCAGAAGCGCGCATGCGAAAGCGCCGCGAATCCAGTCCCCGTGCCATCTCGGCGCACTACGATCGCCGTGCAGGCCGCGTCGTTGTCCAGTTGGACAGTGGCGTCGAACTGGGCTTCCCCCCGAGCCTTGCAGAGGGCTTGGTCGAGGCCCGTCCCAAGGATCTCGCTGATATCAAGGTCAGCCCCGCCGGCACCGGACTGCACTTCCCTCAGCTCGATGTCGATCTCTACGTACCGGCTCTGCTCGAAGGCATCCTCGGTTCACGCAAGTGGATGGCGCAAGCACTGGGCAAAGCGGGCGGGACGCAAACATCCGAAGCCAAGGCGCAGGCCGCACGCGCCAATGGAAAATTGGGCGGCAGGCCACGCAAGACGGCCGCCCCTTGAGCCTAAGCCCGCGTGTCCCGAGCGAATCGCCGTCACCGATCCAGAAACCCCAGCAACGCCTCATTCACCTCCTGCGCCCGCTCGAACTGCACCCAATGCCCGGCGCCGTCGATCACCACCCCTTCGCGCTCCGGGCGACCCCCGACGAGTTGCGCCACCAGGGGCCGCGAGTCCGCCGTCACGTCATGCTCGCCCCAGAGCAGTAACTGAGGCCCGCCGATCGCATTGAGCGCGGCCTGCAGTCCGCCTGACTGCGAGACCTCCTTGCTGCGAAAGCGCGTGCCGTGGCAGGAGATGTCGTGGATCGTGAAAGCCAGCGCATCGATCGCGGCGCGGTCGTGCAGCATCAGCGCAGCCAGGTTGTGCAGCAGCGCGGCGCGCTCCTGGTCGCGGTCCTCGGCGGCGCGCCAGTTGATCATCTCGACCGTCATGCGCCGCAAGGTGCCATGGCCGCCGCTGCCCATCAGGACCAGGCGCCGGATCTGCCCCCGGCGCTGGCCGAACTTGGCCGCCACCAGGCCGCCGAACGAAAAGCCGCCGAGATCGATCTCGGCCCGCGCGCCGATCATGCTGTCGAGCGTGCCAGACAGCGCATCGAGCAGGGGATCCACCGCGGCCTGGCCGGCTTGCGGCTTCGGCGGCGCGTCGGACTCGTTGAAGCCCGGCATGTCGGGCAGCCACAGCGTGCGCGACGCCGACAGCGCCTCGACGTTGCGCAGCCAGTGCATCCAGCTGCCATGGCCGCCGTGCAGCAACACCAGCGGCGTACGCGTGTCGTCGCTGCCGAAGCGGCGCCAGCGCACGCGCACGCCCGCGTGCTCGGCATCGTGGTGGGTGGAGAGCGCGTCGATGCGCGCAATCAGGCCGAGCGCGTCGGCTTCGGCCTGGGGATCGAAGGTCGAGAAATAAGGCACCGGCAGATTGTGCCGCCTGCCGGCCCGGCGTTCAGGCCGCCGCGTTCCCGAAGCGGAAGCTCGACACCGAGATCCCGCCCATGAAGACATCCTCGTGGTAGACGCGCTCGCCCGCTTCACCTTCGGCCGCGCCGACCGCGACCATCAGTGGGATCAGGTGCTCCTCGCGCGGATGCGCGATCCGGGCCGCGGGTGCCGCCGACCATTGCAGCAGATGCTCGACCCGCTGCTGCGGCGTGGTGCGGACCACCGCGCCGTCGAGCCAGTCGTCGAAGGCCTTCGAGACTTCGCGCGCCTGCGGACCGAAGTTGCGCAGGTTGTGATAGCTCAGGCCGCTGCCGACGATCAGCACGTTCTCGTCGCGCAAGGGTGCGATGGCACGGCCCAGCGCGATGTGCTCCCCCGGATCGAGCCCGCGCCGCAGCGACAACTGCACCACCGGCACCTCGGCCTTCGGGTAGATCGCGGCCATCGGCGAGAAGGTGCCGTGGTCGAAGCCGCGCTCGGCATCGAGCGCAGCGGGCAGGCCCGCCGCCTCGACCAGCGACTGCACGCGGCGCGCCAGTTCGGGCGAGCCGGGCGCGTCGTAGTGCACCTGGTAGGTATGGGCCGGGAAGCCGCCATAGTCGTAGATCATCGGTGGACGCGGATGGCCCATCACGGTGAAGGCCGGCTCTTCCCAATGCGCCGACACCATCAGGATCGCGGCCGGCGTGCGGCCGATCTGCCGCGGCATGTCGGCCAGCGCGGCTTCGAGCTTGTCGTAGGCGTGGCCCATCTCCTTCTTCATCCACGGCCAGGGGCCGCCGCCGTGAGAGATGAAATAAGTGGGCAGTGTCGAAGTGGTGCGCATGGAATGCTCCTTGAGCGCCAGTCTAATGATTTCCCACGGGGAAATCGATAGGCTAGGATTCATCGATTCGTTTCCCAGGAGGAAATCATTGATGGACCGCCTGACCAGTCTTCGGGTCTTCAGGGAGGTGGTGGAATCGGGCAGCTTCGCCGCCGCCGCCGGGCGCCTCGCGATCTCGGCGCCGATGGCCAGCAAGCATGTGGCGCAGCTCGAAAAATCGCTGGGCGCCCGCCTGCTGCATCGCTCGAGCCGGCACCTGAGCCTGACCGAGGCCGGACAGGCCTGGTACGAGCAGAGCCGCCGCGCGCTGGACCTGCTCGACGCCGCGGAGAACGCGATCGGCCAGAAGAACGAGATGCCGCGCGGACAGCTCAAGGTCAGCGCGCCCGTATGGTGCGCCACGCCGCGTTTCGCCGACGTGCTGGCCGGCTACCGCGAGCGCTGCCCCGAGGTGCTGGTCGACATGCACCTGGAGAATCGCAAGGTCGATCTCGCGGCCGACGGCTATGACCTCGCGCTGCGGGCCACGCAGGAGCTCTCGCCGGCTCTGATCGCGCGGCCGCTGTGCGCGCTGCAGTTCCACCTGGTCGCATCGCCGGCATGCATCGAACGCGCCGGCATGCCCATCGTGCCGGCCGACCTCGCGAAGCTCGACGCCATCTTGCCGAGCTATGTGAACATCGAGGGCCTGGCGCTCAAGGACGGCAAGGGCCGCCAGGCGCCGCTGCGGCTGCGGCCGGTGATGAAGTCGGACGACACCACGCTGACCCTGCATGCGGTGCGGGCCGGCATCGGCATGTCCTTCCTGCCCGAATGGCTGATCGAGGAAGACCTCGCGCAGGGCCGGCTGCTGCGGCTGGTGCCGGACTACAAGGCCCCCGCGATGACCCTGTTCGCGGTCTACACCAGCCGGCAGTACATGGCGCCCAAGCTGCGCAGCTTCATCGACTTCGTCGGCCAGCGCCTGGGCGCGTCCGAGTAGCCCCCACGAAACGTCGCGGCGCAAGCCCCCTGGCGTGCGCAGCCGCTTGCCCGCCAGTACAGTGACGCCTCATTGGAGACCGTCCGCCTTGTTCCGCAACTTCGAAAAACTGCTTCCCGCCTACCCCGACGCCGAACCCGCACTGCCGCCGCGCGGCCTCCTCGGTTTCCTGTGGGCCTGCACCCGGGGCCTGCGCGGCAAGATCGCCGCGATGGCCCTGCTCACGGCCGCGATGTCGGCCTTCGAGGCGCTGCTGTTCGCGATGCTCGGGCGCATCGTCGACTGGCTCGGCGGCCAGGCGCCGGCGCGGCTCTGGGAAGAGCGCGGCAGCACGTTGATGTGGCTCGGCATCGCGCTCGTCGCGAGCATCGGCGTGGTGGCGCTGCAGACCATCGTCAAGCACCAGACGCTGGCGGTGAACCTGCCGATGCGGCTGCGCTGGAACTTCCACCGCCTGATGCTCGGCCAGAGCATGGCCTTCTACCAGGACGAGTTCGCCGGCCGCATCACGGCCAAGGTCATGCAGACCGCCCTCGCGGTGCGCGAGACGATCTTCGTGATGGCCGATGTACTGGTCGCGATGATCGTCTACGTCGCGACCATGATCGTGCTTGCGGCGGTGCTCGACCGGCAGTTGATGCTGCCCTTCCTGGTCTGGCTGGTGTTCTACATCGGCTCGCTGGTGTTCTTCGTGCCGCGCCTCGGCAAGGTCGGCAAGGCCCAGGCCGACGCGCGCGCCTCGATGACCGGGCGCGTGACCGACGCCTACACCAACATCGCCACCGTCAAGCTGTTCTCGCACACCCAGCGCGAGGCCGGCTTCGCGCGCTCGGCCATGAAGGAATTCATGGCCACCGGCTATGCCCAGATGCGGCTCGTGAGCGCCTTCGAGATCGTCAACCACACGCTGAGCATGGGCCTGACCGCCGGCATGGCGGGCACGGCGCTGTGGCTCTGGTCGCAGGGCGCGGTCGGCGTCGGCGCGGTGGCCGCCGCCACCGCGATGGCGCTGCGGCTGCAAGGCATGTCGCACTGGATCATGTGGGAGATGACCAGCCTGTTCGAGAACATCGGCACGGTGCAGGACGGCATGAATACGCTGTCGCGGCCACGCACGGTGCTCGACGCCGCCGATGCGAAGACGCTCGAAGTCCCGCACGGCGAGGTGCGCTTCGCGCATGCGAGCTTCCGCTACGGCGACGCCGGCCGCCGCGTGATCGACGACCTGAGCCTGACCGTGAGGCCCGGCGAGAAGATTGGCCTGGTCGGCCGCTCGGGCGCCGGCAAGTCGACGCTGGTGAACTTGCTGCTGCGCTTCCACGACCTCGAAAGCGGCCGCATCCTGATCGATGGGCAGGACATCGCTCACGTCACGCAGGACAGCCTGCGCGCACACATCGGCATGGTGACGCAGGACACCTCGCTGATGCACCGCTCGGTGGCCGACAACATCGCCTACGGCCGGCCCGATGCCGGCGAGGCGGCGATCCGCGCCGCGGCCGACCGCGCCGAGGCGCACGACTTCATCGAGACGCTGGGCGACGCGACCGGCCGGCGCGGCTACCAGGCGCACGTGGGCGAGCGCGGCGTGAAGCTGTCGGGCGGCCAGCGCCAGCGCATCGCGATCGCCCGCGTGATGCTCAAGGACGCGCCGATCCTGCTGCTCGACGAAGCCACCAGCGCGCTCGACTCGGAGGTCGAGGCCGCGATCCAGGCCAGCCTCTATCGCCTGATGGAAGGCAAGACCGTGATCGCGATCGCGCACCGCCTCTCCACCATTGCCGCGATGGACCGGCTGATCGTCCTCGACAACGGCCGCGTAGTCGAGGAAGGCGATCACAGGACGCTGCTGGCCAGGGGCGGCCTCTACGCCCGGCTCTGGGCGCACCAGAGCGGGGGTTTCCTCGGCGACGGGGACGACGAGCGGGACGACGCGCCGAGCGACGCCCTCGCGGAGCCCTCGACGGTCTGAGTCGCGAGTCCTACAGTGGGCGGTGACGGCCGCCGACATCTAACGCGGCGCCGGCTGGGCACAGTGGATTCGTCTTCAACAAAGAGGAGTTTCCACCGTGAATTCCATCATCTACATCGTCGGTCTGGTCGTGGTCGTGGTCGCAGTGCTCTCGTTCTTCGGTCTGCGCTGAAAAACACCCGTTCCTCTTTTCCGCCCTCCAGCGGGGGTTCCACCGGGGTCGCTCGCGGCCCCGTTTTTCATGGGCCGCCGGCACGGCTTCGCCGGGCATAATTTCGCGCTCCACCCCGGTGCGCAGGCGCCCACGCCCCGAGGCGCGCGGGGGCTCATGCACTTTCGAAGGAAGCCGTTGAATCCCGTAGCGCCCACCGCTTCGTTCCAGGACGCAGTGATCACCGAAGCGGTGGCGCTGGTCGAAGAGTCCGGGCTGCTGGACGACGCGCAGGCGGTGCGGCAAGCGATGAGCCTTCGAAGCGATGCGGCCGGCCGGATCGTCGAGCGGGCACGCATCTTGGGCCGGCGCATCGGGCTCGAGGCCGAAGTGGCGCGCGGACGGGCCTGGGCGCCCTGGGTGCTGCTGGGGCTGGTCGCGCTGATCGTGGTCACCGGGCTCTCGCTGGCCGGCAGCGTGCTCGGCGGCGGCCAGCGGCAGATCAACGTCGTCGTGGCGCTGGCCAGCCTGCTGGGCCTGCACCTTCTGACCCTGCTGCTGTGGCTGCTCGGGCTGGCACTACCGCTCGGCGCTTTCCCGGCCTCCTTCGGCTGGCTCTGGCTCAGCCTCACGGCCCGCGTCGCCGGCGGCCGGCACGGCCAGGCGCCGGTGCTGCTGCGCGCCACGACCCGGCTGCTGTCACGCGCCCGGCTGCTGCCCTGGGCACTGGGCTTCGTGAGCCATGCGATCTGGACGCTGTCGTTCGCGGTGGTGCTCGCGGCATTGCTGTTCGCGCTGGCCTTCCGCAGCTACACGCTGAACTGGGAAACGACCATCCTCGACCCCGAGTTCTTCGTCCGCAGCGTGCAGATGCTGGGGCAGGCGCCCGCCTGGCTGGGCTTCCCGGTACCGGATGCGCAAGCCGTGCTGTCGCCGCTGGCGGCGGCCTCGGGGCAGCGCGCCTGGGCGCTGTGGCTCACGGGCTGCATCGTGGTCTACGGACTGCTGCCGCGCCTGGCCTTCGCGCTGCTGAGCGCGGCCGTCTGGGCGCTGGGCAGGAAGGCACTGCGGCCTGATCTTTCTGAGCCCGGATTCCAACGGCTGCTGGCCCGCTTCGAAGCGCTGGCGCCGCGGCAGATCGTCGATGCCGATCCCGGCAGCCTTCYCCACGGCATAGCGGCGCACCTGTCGGCCGGCGACACCACCGACAGCGCGATCGCGATCGGCTTCGAGCTGCCGCCCGAGCAGCCCTGGCCTCCTGCCGGGCTGGACCTCGAGGCGGCCCAAGTACTGCGCATCGACGGCAGCGCGGAGCAGCGGCGCGAACTGCTCGACACCCTGGCCCGMGTGCGGCCGCGGCGCGTGCTGATCGGCTGTCGCGCGGCCTCCACCCCCGACCGCGGCACCGAGCGCTTCCTGCGCGACGTGATGGCCCTGTGCGGCGAATGCCGGCTGTCGCTGCTCGGCGACCCGGTCGATGCGGCGGCGCGGCTGCGCTGGCAGGCCTGGCTGGCCGATGCCGGCCTCGAAGAACTCGGCCCCATCGACGCCGCGGAGGCCGTCTTGCACGGTGCGGCATGACGATCCCGGTCCGCATCGCCGTGGTCGGCCATGCCAATGCCGGCAAGACCTCGCTGCTGCGCACCCTGACCCGGCGCGTGAACTTCGGCGAGGTCTCGGAGCGTCCCGGCACCACGCGCCACGTCGAGGCGGTCGATCTGCAGGTCGACGGGGCGGCGGCCGTCCGCTTCTTCGACACGCCCGGGCTCGAGGATGGGGTCGCGCTGCGCGAGCACATCGACGCCCTCGACAGGGCCGCGACGCCGCCCGAGCGCATCCGCCGATTCCTACGGGGGCCGGAAGCACACGGCGTCTTCGAGCAAGAAGCCAAGGTGCTGCGCGCCCTGCTCGAGGTCGACGCCGCCTTCCTCGTGATCGATGCGCGCGAACCCGTGCTGCCCAAGTTCCGCGCCGAGATCGAACTGCTGAACGCCTGCGCGCGACCGGTGCTACCGGTGCTGAACTTCGTGCGCGCTGCCGGCAGCCGCGAGGCGGCGTGGAAAGAACTGCTGTCGGCCTACGGGCTGCACGTAGTGGTTCGCTTCGATGCGGCGGCGCCCTTCGTCGGTGCCGAGCGCGAGCTCTACCGAGACCTCGCGACCCTGCTGCGCGACCGGCGCGCACAGCTCGATCGCGTGGCGGCCTTTCTCGAAGCGGAGTTCGCGCAGCGACGCCAGGCCGCCGGAAAGCGCATCGCCGAGCTGCTGGTAGACGCCGCATCGATGCGGCGGACCGCATCGGCCGCCGAGTTCGCCGACCCGCCGACCCGGCAGCAATTGGTCGCCGGGTTGCAGAAGACCGTGTTCGACAAGGCACAACGCTGCGCCGACGACCTGCTGGCGCTCTATGGCTTTCGCGAAGGCGATGCCGACGAGGCCGCGCTGCCGCTGCTGGAGGGCCGCTGGGCGATGGACTTCTTTCATCCCGAGGCGCTGAAGGACGCCGGCATCCTGCTCGGCAAGGGCGTAGCGGTGGGCGCTGCCGTCGGCGTGGTGGCGGACCTCGCGCTCGCCGGCCTGTCGCTGGGCGCCGGCGCGGCGCTGGGCGGCGCGATCGGCGGTGCGGTGTCGCAAGGCCTGGGACCCCTGGGCCGCAAGCTGGCCAACAAGCTGCGCGACGTCCACGAGCTGACAGTCGAGGACCGCGTGCTGTTCGTGCTCGCCGCATGGCAGCTCGAACTGCTGCGGGCGCTCGAGCAGCGCGGACATGCCGCTGTCGACCGCATCGCGGCCGGTTCAGGGGAGCCGGAGGCGGCCGCGCGCCAGGCGCTGGCGGACCTGGTGCGGGCGGCGCAGCCCGCCCGCAGCCACCGCGAATGGGAGATCGGCACGCGCGCTCGCTGGCGCGAGGCGCCGCAGCGGCAGGCGCTGGTGGCCGAGGTGGCGCGGCGCGTGCCGGCCGTGATCGAGGCGCTGAAGGCGCATTGAGCCAGGCGGCTTCGGCGGCCTGCAGAGAGCGTCGTCCGTCTTTGATTGCGGCATCATCCGGGGATGGAAAACATCCCTCCCCGCCCCCTGGCGATCATCAAAGTCGGCGAAACCTTCGACAGTCTGCGTGAACAGCGCGGCGACTTCGAGCACTGGATGGCAGCCGGCCTCGGCGACACGCGGCTGCCGGTCGTCGTGCTCGATCCGCGCCGCGGCGACCACCTGCCCGCACCCGAGCAGATCTCGGGGGCCATCGTGACCGGCTCGCATGCGATGGTCTCGCACCGCGAGCCGTGGAGCGAGACCACCGGCGCCTGGCTGGCGCAACTGGTCGCCCACGGCACGCCGGTGCTCGGCATCTGCTTCGGCCACCAGCTGCTGGCTGACGCGCTCGGCGGCGAGGCCGGGGACCATCCGGGCGGCATGGAGATCGGCACGGTCGAGGTCGAACTGCGGCCCGAGGCCGCAGACGACGCCCTGATGCACGACCTGCCCGCGCGCTTCGAGGCCCACGTGGTGCATCGGCAGAGCGCGCTGCGGCTGCCCGACGGCGCGGTCCGGCTGGCCGGCAATGCCTTCGAGCCGACCCAGGCCTTCCGCATCGGCGAGAACGCCTGGGGCCTGCAGTTCCATCCCGAGTTCGACGCCGAGATCATGCGCTGCTACGTCGACCAACTGGGCGACGACTTGCGCAGCCAGGGCATCGACCCCTCGGCCCTGCGCGACCAGATCGCAGCGACCACGACCGCGGCGCAGCTGCTCGGCCGTTTCGCCCACATCGCCGAGGAGCACGACGCCTTGGCGACAGCGCCCCCGGGTTAGCACGCTTCGCAGGCGTCGGCCTGCACCATGTAATCGACGGCTCGTTTCCACTCCCGAAGCCTCGAACATGATCCAGAAGAAAAGTCCGCTGGGCGCCCCCGGCGCCGTGGCACTCGGCCTCGCCGCCCTGCTCGCCGGCTGCGCCAGCACGCCCGCCCCGGGCACGCGCAGCGTGACGATCGAACGCACCACCTACGGCATCGCCCACGTCACCGCGCCCGACTACGAAGGCGTCGCCTACGGCGTCGGCTATGCCCATGCGCAGGACAACGTCTGCCAGACCGCCGAGCACCTGTTAACCGTGCGCGGCGAGCGCTCGCAGTTCCTTGGTGCCGATGTCATGGGCGAGCTCGGCCTGGGCCGGGCGAAGAACGCCCAGATCGACCTCTTCGTGCGCTCGCACATGGACGATGCGGCGCTCGCGCGCGCCGCCGCCGACCTCAACGCCGACGTGCGCGCCTCGCTGCGCGGCTACGTCGCCGGCTACAACCGCTATCTGCAGGACGCGGGCCCGAACGGCCTGCCCGCCGCCTGCCGCGGCAAGCCCTGGGTGCGCCCGATGACGCAGGCCGACCTGTCGCGCACCACTGAAATGTCGATGATCCAGGGCGGCATCGGCGCGCTCGCCGCCGCGGTGCTTGCCGCTGAGCCGCCGGCGCCGGGAACCAAGACCTCGGCCGCCGCCGTCGACCTGCCGCAGGCGGTCGCGGAGATCTCGCGCTACAGCTTCAACGCCAACCCGGAAGGCGGCGAATTCGGCTCCAATGGCTGGGCCTTCGGCCGAAATGCCACGCCCGACGGCCGCGGACTGCTGCTCGGCAATCCGCACTTTCCGTGGACCGGCACCAACCGCTTCTGGCAGCTGCACCTCACGATTCCCGGCAAGCTCGACGTCATGGGCGCCACCGGCGGCCTGAGCCCGGTGGTGTCGATCGGCTTCAACAAGGACGTGGCCTGGACCCACACCGTGTCCACCGGCAAGCGCTTCACGCTCTACGAGCTGAAGCTCGACCCGGCCGACCCGACGGTCTACATCGTCGACGGCCAGCCGCGCAAGATGAGTGCCAGGACCATCGTCCTGCCCGCGTCCGCCGCTGCACCGGGCAGCGCGCCGGCCCAGAAGACCTTCTACAGCACCGAATGGGGCCCGGTCATTTCGATGCCGCGTGCCGGCCTCGACTGGAGCGCCACCAAGGCCTACGCGATCCGCGACGTCAACACGCTCAACACGCGCTCGGCCCAGAGCTGGATGCAGATGGCGCTGGCACGCAACGTGGCCGAACTGCGCGCCGCGATGGGCAACCAAGGCATGCCATGGATCAACGCCCTCGCGGCCGACCGCGAGGGCAATGCGATGTACGCCGACCTGTCGGTGGTGCCCGACGTCTCGGCCGAACTGCTCAAGACTTGCGCCCCGTCGCCGGCCGCCGCGGCACTGCTGGCCGCCGCCGGCCTGCCGGTGCTCGATGGCTCGCGCTCGGCCTGCGCTTGGACCCGCGACAGCACGGCCGCCCAGCCCGGTGCGATCCCTCCGGCACGCATGCCGGTGATCGTCACGCCCGACTGGGCGCAGAACAGCAACGACAGCTTCTGGCTCAGCAACCCGCGTTTCGCGGCGCCGGCCGGCATCTCGCCGCTGGTCGGCTTCACCGGCACCCCGCAGCGGCTGCGCACGCGCAGCGGCATCATGGAAATCGAAGGCCGGCTGGCCGGCAGCGACGGCCTTCCGGGCAACAAGATGGGCGGCGCCGAACTGCGCAGCGTGATCTTCCGCGACAAGAACCTGGCCGGCATGCTGGTGATGGACGACCTTGCCGCGGCCTGCAGCGCCAATGCCGCGGCGTTGACGCCGGACCCGGCGCTCGGCTGCCGCGTGCTCGCGGGCTAGGACCGCAGCAGCAACAGCGCCTCGAAGGGCGCGCCGCTGTTCCGCGAGTTCTGGCGCAAGGCCAAGGACCTGCCGAAGGTCTGGCGGGTGCCCTTCGACCCGGCGCGCCCAGTGGTCACGCCGGCCGGCCTCGACATGGCCACGCCGGCCACCCGCGACGCGGTCTTCAAGGCGCTCGGCGACGCGGTCGGCATTGTGCGCGTCGCCGGCTTCGCGACCGACGTGCCGCTGGCCGAGGTGCAGTACCGCACGGTCCGGGGCCAGAAGGTCACGATCCCGGGCGGCGACGAGTTCGAAGGCGTGCTCAACAAGGTCGAGAGCCAGGGCCAGTCCTACATCGATCCGAAGGGCTACAACATCAACTACGGCAGCAGCTACATTCAGATCGTGGGCTTCGACGAGCGCGGACCGGTGGCGCAGGGCCTGCTGACCTACGGTCAGAGTAGCGATCCGGCCTCGCCGCGCTTCTACGACCAGCTGCCACTGTTCTCGGCCAAGAAATGGAACCCGCTGCCCTTCCATCGGGCCGACATCGAGGCCCAGCGCGAGGGCGCGCCCCTGCAGTTGGCCTACTAGCCCAGGTCCGGCCGCCCGGGCCTCCCCGCGCGGCATCAGAATGCGACTACACGCACCGGCCCGGAGTTGAGCTAAGGTGCTTTTTGTAGTTCTTCCTGGAATCCAGCATGTCCACACCCGCACCCGCCCGCCCGCGCAAGCACTTCTCGATGATCCGCGGCTTCCACCTGGCCGATGCGTTCACGCTCGGCAACGCGGCCTGCGGCGTCGGCGCCATCTTCCTCGCGATGGCCTACATGCGCAGCCAGTCGCTGGCGCATTTCCTCTGGGCCGCGGCGCTGGCGCCGGCCGCCTTCGTCTTCGACGTCTTCGACGGCCGCATCGCACGCTGGCGCCAGACCCATTCGGCGCTGGGCCGCGAGCTCGACTCGCTGGCCGACGTGATCTCCTTCGGCGTGCTGCCGGCCACGCTGGCCTTCGCGGCCGGCCTCGACGGCGGCTGGGACTGCCTGTTGCTGATCTATTTCGTCTGCTGCGGCGTCAGCCGGCTGGCGCGCTACAACGTGACGGYCGAGGCGCTCTCCGAGGGCGCCGACAAGGTCAAGTACTTCGAGGGCACGCCGATCCCGACCAGCGTGGTGCTGGTCGGCGTGCTGGCGCTGGCCGCCTGGCAGGGCCGCATCGGCGACACGGTCTGGGGCGGCGCCTGGGCGCTCGGGCCCTGGGTGCTGCATCCGCTCACGCTGCTGTTCGGGCTGTCGGGCACCTTGATGATCAGCAAGACGCTGCACATTCCCAAACTGTAGAAAGGGTGCATCGATGACCATGAAGCTCTACTACAACCCGCAAAGCCGGGCCGCGATCGCCAAGTGGATGCTCGACGAAGCCGGTGCCGACTACGAGATCGTGCCGATCAGTTTCGAGAAGCGCGAGCAAAAGGCGCCCGAGTTCCTCAAGATCAATCCGGCCGGCAAGCTGCCGGCGCCCGCACCCACCTGTTCGAGAACCCGGCCATCGGCCTCTACCTTGCTGAGAAGTATCCGCGAGCGCGGCTGGCGCCGCCCGTCGGCTCGCCCGATCGCGGCCGCTACCTGTCGCTAATGGTCTATTCGACCGCGCAGATCGAGCCCTCGTTGAGCGACAGCCTCATGAAGCTGCCGCAGCCCCCGGCGCGCGGCTGGAATGACATCGAGACTGTGAAGGACGTGGTCGAACGCGAGCTGGGCTTCGGGCCCTATCTGTTCGGCGCGCAGTTCACCGCGGCCGACGTGATGGTCGGCTCGATGTTCATTTGGCAGCGCCTGTTCGGCGGCCGCTCCAACCGACCCAAGATCGATCGCTACATCGAACGGCTGCTGGCCCGGCCGAAGGCACCGAAGCTGGGCTGATCGGCTGGATCGCTTGGGCGGACATGGCCTTCGGGCTCGACGTGCCTAGAATGTCCCGCACCGTCATTGCCGAAAAGCGCCGTGCCAACTTTCACATCACGCGTCCTCATCGCCTTCCTGCTCGGCTGGCTGGTCGCCGGTTGCTCCAGCCTGCCCTCCAAGGTCGAGCGGACCGAGTCGCAGGCGGTCGTCAACACCGCCGACACCCGCCTGGCCAAGGTCTTCGGGCCCGCGGTATCGGCGCACCCGGACAAGTCCGGCATTCGGCCGCTGGCCGCCGCGGAAGACGCCTTCGCCGCCCGCATCCTGCTCGCGCGCCGTGCCGATCGCAGTCTCGACCTGCAGTACTACATCTGGCGCAACGACATCACCGGAAAGCTCATGTGGCAGGCGCTGTGGGACGCGGCCGAGCGTGGCGTGCGCGTGCGCGTGCTGCTCGACGATGCCAACACCGGCGGACTCGACCCGATGCTGGCCGCGCTCGACGCCCATCCCAGCATCGAGGTCCGGCTCTTCAACCCGTTCGCGAACCGGCGCTTCCGGGCCGGCGACTTCGTCTTCGACTTCTCGCGCGTCAACCGGCGCATGCACAACAAGTCCTTCACGGCCGACAACCAGTTGTCGATCGTCGGCGGCCGCAACATCGGCGACGAGTACTTCGGCGCCAACATGGAACTCGGCTTCCAGGACCTCGACGTGGTGACGGTCGGGCCGGTGGTGCGCGAAATCTCGAGCGCCTTCGATCTGTTCTGGAACAGCGCCTCGGCCTATCCGGCCGCGAGCCTGCTGGCGCCACCGGACCCGGACGCCAGGGCCAGCTTGCAGGCGAGCTGGGACCAGGTGCGGCGCGACCCGCAGGCCCAGCGCTACATCGACGCGGTGCGCCAGACCCCGCTAGTGCGCGAAATCGACGACGGCCTCCTCCCGCTCGAATGGACCACGGCGCACGTCATCCACGACAACCCCGCCAAGGTGCTCGAGTCGACCGACCGCAGCGACCTCCAGATGATGCCGCTACTGGTCGCCGCCTTCGGTAATCCGAAGCGCGAGCTGGACCTGGTCTCGCCCTACTTCGTGCCGGGCAAGGACGGCACGAAGTCACTGGTGGCGATGGCCGGTTCGGGCATCCAGGTGCGCGTGCTGACCAACTCGCTGGCGGCCACCGATGTCAGCGCGGTCCATGCCGGCTACAGCAAGTACCGCAAGCAACTGCTCGAGGGCGGCGTGCGGGTCTACGAGCTGAAGCCCGGCGACGCGGTGCCGCCGCCCGACAATGACAAGGCCGGGGACGCGGACCGATCGCGCGGTCTGCCGGGAAGCGGAAGCGCCGGCAGTTCGGCGTCCAGCCTGCATGCCAAGACCTTCGGGGTCGACCGCGAGCGCATCTTCGTCGGCTCGTTCAACCTCGATCCGCGGTCCACCCGGCTCAACACTGAGATGGGTGTGATCATCGACAGCCCGCAGCTGTCGAGCCATCTGGCCCGGCAGCTCGACACCGTGATCCCGGGCAAGGCCTTCGAAGTGCGGTTGCAGGCCGACGGAAACGGCCTGGAATGGATCGAGCGCGGCCCGCAGGGCGAGACGCGCTACACCACCGAGCCCGGGTCCGGCGCCCTCAAGCGCTCGTGGATCAACTTGCTCGAAGTGCTGCCGTTCGAATGGCTGCTCTAACCTTTCCGACCCGAGAACCGAAGCGATGAACCCCGGCCTGCTCCAACTCGCCGCCCTGGCCGCAGCGCGGCCGCTCTCACCGGCCTGCGAACATTTCTATTTTCTGCGCCATGGCCAGACCGAATGCAWTGCGCGCCGCATCTTCCAGGCCGCCGACGAGCCGCTCAGCGCCCTGGGCCTGCAGCAGGCGGCGCGCGCCGCCGAGCTGCTGGCCGGCGAGCCGATACGCAGCATCGTCAGCAGCAACGTGCATCGGGCACTGAGCACCGCGCTCACAGTGGCGGTGCCGCACGGCATCGCGCCGCTGGTGCACGAGGGCCTGCGCGAGCGTCACTTCGGCGCGCTGATCGGAACCTCGTCGGCCAACATCGACTGGGCCTGCGCGCCCGAGGGCGGCGAGACCCTGCCCGAATTCGTCGATCGCAAGCGCGCCGCCCTCGAGCTGGCGCTGGCACAGCCGGCGCCGGTGCTGGTGGTGGCACATGGCGGCTCGCTCTACGTATTGGCGGCCATGCTCGGCGTGCCGATCGACATGGACCTGCTCGGCAACGCACAGCCCTTGCGCTTCGAGCGGGAAGGCGGCGCCTGGCGCGTCAGGTCGCTGCTGCAGCAGGTCGACGGCGGCGGCGCCATCGCCTGAACACTCTTCACGGATCACCATGGACTTCAAGGACTACTACAAGACGCTCGGCCTGCAGCGCGGGGCCTCGGAGGAGGAGGTCCGCATGGCCTACCGCAAGCTGGCGCGCAAGTACCATCCCGACGTCAGCAAGGAGTCCGACGCCGACCAGCGCATGCGCGAGATCAACGAGGCCAACGACGTGTTGCACGACAAGGAGAAGCGCGCCGCCTACGACCAGTTGGCCGACCACGTGGCGCGCGGCGGCAGTCCCGACGGCAGCTTCCGGCCGCCCCCAAACTGGGACGAAGGCTTCGAGTTCCACCGCGGACCGAACCAGGGGCCGGCCGACCATGCGGACTTCAGCGAGTTCTTCTCGTCGGTGTTCGGTGCCGCCGAACGTCGCGGCGCCGAGCGGCGCCACTACCGCGCACGCGGCGAGGACCACCACGCCGCAATCGAGATCGCGCTGGAAGATGCGCTCAACGGCGCCGAGCGCGAGATCACGCTGCGATCGCAGGAGTTCGATGCAGAGGGCCGCCCCGAATTCAAGACCCGCACGCTGAGCGTGAAGATCCCGCCCGGCGTGCATCCGGGCCAATACATCCGGCTCGCAGGCCTGGGCATGCCGGGGCACGGCGGCGAGCCGTCCGGCGACCTGTATCTCGAAGTGCGCATTGCGCCGCACAAGCTGTACCGGGTCGAGGACCGCGATCTCTACATGACGCTGCCGATCACGCCGACCGAAGGGGCGCTCGGCGCGCAGGTCAAGGTGCCGACGCCGGGGGGTGGCGTGGTCGAGGTGACGGTGCCGCGCAATGCGCGCAACGGACTCAAGCTGCGCCTGAAGGAGCGCGGCCTGCCGGGCAAGCCGCCGGGCAATCTGTATCTGCTGCTGGAGATCGCCTTGCCGCCAGCCGACACCGACGCCGCACGCAAGGCCTACGAGCAACTCGCACAGGCAGCGCCTTTCGATCCGCGCCGCCATCTCGGAGTGTGACGACCATGACTTCCTCCGTTTCCATCACGACCCTGAGCGCCTCGCACCCCCTGGCCGCCAGCGAACTCGCGCATGCCTGCGGTGCGCAGATCGAATGGGTGGTCCAGCTGGTCGAGATCGGCATCATCGAATCGCGGACCCCGGCCGCAGGGCCGGACGACTGGCACTTCCATGGCAGCGACCTGCAATGCGCGCTGGAGGCCCGACGGCTCGAGCGGGACTTCGGCGTCGGGCTCGAGGCGGCGGCGCTGATCCTCGACCTGGAGCATGAAGTGCGGCGGCTGAAGAGCGTGCTGCGGGCGCAGGGGCTGGAGCGCGAGATCTGAGGGCGTCGAAGCAGCGCCCCGAGGCCCTACTGCATCGTCTTCAGGTTCCCGATCCGCACCAGCATCTCGGTGAACATCTGCATGTCGGCATCGAGGTCGGCGAGCTCCTTGTATTCCTTCGCGTTATGCGCGGTGTACTTCTTGCCGGGCATGGCCGGTCCGAAGTTGATCGCGTTCGGCATCAGCTTGGCGGTGGTGCTGCCCGCGGTCGGCACCGGCTTGGCTTCGAGGCCGGTCGTGTCGCCGAAGATGTTGAGCAAGGTCGCGAGCCAGGCCCCCTTCGGGTCGCGTGCCATCCAGTCGCCCTGCTGGTAGTCGATCTCGATCCGGGCATGGCTCAGCACCGCCCAGTCGTTGATCCTTTCCTTGATGGCGGCGGTGAGCTGATCGGGCGTGCTGCCGCGCGGCATGCGCACGTTGGTCGTCACTTCAAGCTTGCCGTCCTTCTCGCGAATCTGGTTCGGCGACATCGTGAGCGGGCCCATGAAGTCGTCCTGGTAGCCGACGCCCATCTTCTCGCCGAGGTAGCCGGTGCCGTACAGGTCGATCAGGTAGCGCGCGGCCTTGGTGTAGTGGTTGCCCGCCGTCACTACGCCGGACTCCTGCAGGAACAGCGCCAGCCGCGGCACGGGGTTGACGCCCTCCTCGGGCCGCGAACCGTGCGCCGACACGCCCGTGACCTTGACCTCGAYGCTGTCGTCGCCCTTCACGATATCGATGCCGAACTTGCCGCCCTGGCCCTCGTATTTGCGAATGAACGGGCCCTTGACGAATTCGAGCCGGGCCGCCATCTGCGCCAGGTCGCCACCCTTCAGCGTGGCGGTCGCCGTCTGCGGCACGGCATTGGCGGTCGATGCGCCGGCCATCGCGGTGATCGCGGTGCGCACCGCATTGCTGCCGTCCGCTTCCTCGACCGGAAAGAAGACCTTCAGCGCGCCCGAGCCCTTCTCGGCCACCACCGCCGGGTACTTGCTGTCGAGCACGATGTTGTACTCGGGCAGCGGCGTTTTCGCCCGGTAGTACTTCATGCCGTCGCCGCCGGTCTCCTCGGTGGTTTCGATCATCAGCCGGATGGTGCGGGCCAGCGGCAGGCCACTCTCCTTCACCGCCTTCATCGCGTACAGCACCGCCGCGATGGACCCCTTGTCGTCGATGGTGCCGCGTCCATACAGCATGTCGCCCACGCGGGTCATCTTGAACGGGTCGAGCCGCGTGCCGTCGTCGAGCACCCATTCGTCGGCCACCACGGGCACCACGTCGGCGTGGGTCAGGATGCCGAATTCATCGGCGCCGCGGCCCGGCAGCTTGACCTCGAAGATGCGGTTGTCGACATTGCGGTACTGGAGCCCGAAATCCTTGGCCATCTTCTCGACCAACCGGCCGAACGCGATGATCTGCGGACTCTCGTGGGGCGGCACCTTGTCGTCGCGCACGGTCGGAATCGCCACCATCGCCTCGATCGTCGAGAGCACGGCCTTCTGGTTGTGCAGCCGGTTGTAGAGGCCCAGCAGACGCGCGATCTGGGTCACGTCATCGCCGGCCAGCGGGCGCTTGTTCTCATAGGCCGCAATGGCCGGCTTTAGCTTCGGTTCGGCCTTCGCGGCCTGCGCCAGGAAGGCGCGAAAGCTCGGCGACGGCGCCGCCTGCTGGGCCGCGGCAAGGCGGTCGAGTTCGGGCTTCCTGATGAGGGTATCGGCGAGCGCCGGCGTGGCGGAGGCCAGCGCCAGACTCATCGCGAGGATGGAGAAAATGGTTCGATTCATGGCGAGAATCCAGCGTGAGGATGCGGGGCACGGACGTGCCAGTCTACGGCCGCTCGAAGTAGGTGGCGACTGGCAGACATCGCGATGTCCAGGATGGAAAGTACCAGGTTGCACTCTGATGCCCGAGGAGCCCCGATGCCGGTGATCTGCCCCGTCTGCCAGACCGAAAACCGCGATGCCGCGAAGTTCTGTCATGGGTGCGCGCGCAAGTTGCCCAGTTTCGCGGCCACCGGGCCCTCGCTGCTTGACGGCCTGCGATCGAAGCGCTCGACCGCAGGCGCGATGCCCGCGAGCGAGCGGCCCGGCATCGCGGCCCAGAACGCGCCACGCGAATTCTGGCTCGGACTGGGCGCACTCATGCTGGCGGTCGCGCTCGGCTTCGGCGGCTGGTTCGGCTATGTGACCCGGAAGGTGCCCGCGCCGGCCCCCGTTCCCGTTCCCGTTCCCAGCGCAGCACCGGTTGCCGTCACGCCGCCGCAAACGCCCTCGGAACCGCCCAGGCCTTCGAAGCCGCTCCCGCTCGGTTCATCGCTGGGCGCCGGCGAAGCCGAGGTGGCGGCCGATCCGCGCGCAGCGTCGTCCAATGGCGCCGCACAGGCTCCGGCGCCGACTCCGGCCCCGGCGGCCCCGATCCAGCGCCGGCAGGCACCCACGCACGCGGTGCCGCCGCGCAACGCCGCCCTCGACCCGCGCCAGGGCTGCCAGCATCTCAATTTCTTCGCCGCGGCGCATTGCGAAGCCGCGCATTGCGACCAGTCCGCCTACGCCCGCCATCCACGCTGCGACGCGGTGCGTGAGGACCGCCGGCGCGACGAGGCCCGGCGCAATCCCACCTTGGGAACCTGAGCGCCCGGCCTGCGCGGGCTCAGCGCTTCTGCACCAGCTTGATCACGCTCGAGAAGTCGAGCGCCCCATGGCCGCCGAGGCTGTGCGCGGCATACAGGTTGCGCGCCAGTCCGCCGAGCGGCGTCGAGGCCCGCACCGCCGCCGCGTTCTCTTGCGCCAGGCCTAGGTCCTTGAGCATCAGGTCGGTGCCGAAGCCGCCCGCATAGCCCTTGGAAGCCGGTGCGTTCTCCATCACGCCCGGCAGCGGGTTGTACTTCTCAAGCGCCCAGTTGCCACCCGAACTGCGCCGCATGATCTCCGACAGCACCTTCGGGTCGAGCCCGTTGGCGACGCCGAGCGCGATCGCCTCGGAGGTGCCGATCATCAGGATGCCGAGCAGCATGTTGTTGCAGATCTTGGCGGTCTGGCCGGCTCCGGCCGCGCCGGCGTAGAAGATGTTCGTCCCCATCTTCTCGAGCACCGGCCGCGCGCGTTCGAGGTCGGCCTCGGAGCCGCCGACCATGAAGGTCAGCGTGCCCGCGATCGCGCCGCCGGTGCCGCCGGACACCGGCGCGTCGATCACCGCCACGCCGCGCTGTGCGCCGGTCTCGGCGAGCTTGCGCGAGGTCGCGGCCGCGATGGTGCTGCTGTCGATCACCAGCGCGCCGGCGGCGATCTTCTCGAGCAGGCCTTCGCTGCCGAAGTAGAGGCCTTCGACATGCGCGCTGGCCGGCAGCATGCTAATCACGACTTCCGCGCCCGCCACCGCCGCAGCGGCGGATTCGGCAATGGTCAAGCCTTCGGCGGCGAACTTCTTGCAGGCCTCGGCCGAGAGGTCGAACGCGCTCAGCGCATGGCCGGACTTCTGCAGGTTGAGGGCCATCGGGCCGCCCATGTTGCCGAGGCCGATGAAAGCGATCTTCATGTCGTGTGTCTCCGTTCTTGGGTGAATTCGTGCAGCGTCCTCAGGTGAGCGACACCAGTTCGGGCGCCATCTCGCCGCGGGCCCGCAGATGGTCTTCGATGAAGGGCGGCGTGATCTCTTCGAGAGTGGCCGGGCTCCACTTCGGATTGCGGTCCTTGTCGATCAGCAGCGCGCGGATGCCCTCGGCGAAGTCCTTGTGAGCGCAGAAGCCCAGCGAAGCCCAGTACTCGAGCCTGAACACCTCGGCCAGCGACATGCGATGCACGCGCTGCCAGAGCGCGAAGCTCAGTGCGGCCGAACTCGGCGCGCCCTTGGCGAAGGTCTTGGCGGCGGTCTGAAGCCAGGGGTCTTCGCTCTGCAGGTTGCGCAGCCGTTTCGCGATGTCGAGCAGGTCGTCGCCGGCCATCAGCGCATTGATCGTGTCGAAGTGCTCGCGCAGCTTCGAGGGCGGCAGCTCGGCGCCCTCGCCGGCTTGCGCCAGCAGGCGCGACAGCGTGGCGCGGTCGGCCTGCAACTCGGACTGCCACGGTGCCGACGCGATCGCCTGCAGCACCTGCGCCTTGTTCTCGTGCGGCACCAGCAGGTCGGCCAGGCCGCAGAAGATCGCGTCCGACGCATTCAGCGGCGCCGCCGTCAGCGCGAGGAAAAGGCCGACCCTCCCCGGCATGCGTCGCAGGAACCAGCTGCCGCCGACGTCAGGGTACAAGCCGATGCTGATCTCGGGCATCGCGACGCGGCTCTGCGCCGTCACCACGCGGTGCGAGGCACCGGACATGAGCCCGACGCCGCCGCCCATCACGATGCCGTGGGCCCAGCATAGGAAGGGCTTCGGAAAGGTGTGGATCAAGTAGTCGAGTTCGTACTCTTCGCCGAAGAAGTGCTCGGCGTATTCGTTGCGTGCGGGTCCGCAGTCGCGCAGCGTCTGGTAGAGCTGGCGCAGGTCGCCGCCAGCGCAGAAGGACTTCTCGCCCGCGGCATCGAGCAGCACGCCGACGATGCTCGAGTCCTCTGCCCATTCGCGCAGCTTTGGCGTCAACAGGCGCACCATGGCGACCGATAGCGAATTGAGCGAGGCCAGTGCATTGAGCGTGGCGACGCCGAAGCGCTTGCCGTTGGCGGCCGTGATTTCGTTGAAGAGAACGACGGGGTCAGTCATCGGATATCGCAATCGCCTTCGAGAAGTTTGCGCGCGACGATCACGCGCATGATTTCATTGGTGCCTTCGAGGATCTGGTGCACGCGCGCGTCGCGCACCAGCCGTTCGAGCGGGAATTCGCTGAGGTAGCCGTAGCCGCCGTGCAGTTGCAGCGCGTCGTTGCAGACGTTGAAGCCGGCATCGGTCGCGAAGCGCTTGGCCATCGCGCAATAGGTGCTCGCATCGGCATGGCCGGCGTCGAGCTTGCTCGCAGCCAGCCGCACCATCTGCCGCGCCGCCACCAGCTCGGTCGCCATGTCGGCCAGCTTGAACTGCAGCGCCTGGAAGCTCGCGAGCGGCTTGCCGAACTGCTGCCGCTCGTGCAGGTAGCGCCGGGCCGCGTCAAGCGCGCCCTGCGCCGCACCGACCGAGCAGGTCGCGATGTTGATGCGCCCGCCGTCGAGCCCCTTCATCGCGATGCGGAAGCCCTCGCCTTCGCTGCCCAGCAGGTTTTCGGCCGGCACCTGCACGTTGTCGAAGTCGATGGTGCGCGTGGGCTGGCTGTTCCAGCCCATCTTGTGCTCCTTCTTGCCATAGCTGATGCCGGGCGCGTCGGCAGGCAGCGCGAACGCCGAGATGCCGCCCGCGCCGCCGCCGCCGGTGCGCGCCATCAGTACCAGCACGTCGGTCGAGCCGGCACCCGAGATGAAGGCCTTGCCCCCATTGATGATGTACTCGCCGCCCTGCAGTTCGGCCCGCGTCTTGAGCGATGCGGCATCCGACCCGGCACCCGGCTCGGTAAGACAGTACGAGGCCAGCTTGCGCCCGCTGGTCAGGTCCGCGCCCCATCGCTCGCGCACGGCCGGGCCGCCCCAGGTGCCGAGCATCCAGGTCGCCATGTTGTGGATCGTGATGAAGGCCGTGGTCGACGGATCGACCGCGGCCATCTCCTCGAACACCAGCGTCGCATCGAGGCGCGGCAAGGCCAGGCCGTCGATGCTCTCGGGCGCATAGAGCCCGCAGAATCCGAGTTCGCCGGCCTTGGCGATGGCGTCCTTCGGGAAGAAGGCCTCGGCATCCCAACGCGCCGCGTGCGGCGAGAACTCGTTCAGTGCAAAGTCGCGCGCCGTCTGGGCGAAGGCGCGCTGCTCCTCGGTCAGCTCGAAGTCCATGCGGACGAGCTTACTTGAGGCTGATCGTGGTGTTGAGACCGTGCGCGGTGCTGTCGTCGAACCAGCGCGACGTGACCGTCTTGGTCTGCGTGTAGAACAGGATCACCTGCTTGCCGTACGGCCCCAGGTCGCCGAGCTTGGAAGCGCGCGAACCCGTGAACGAGAACATCGGCACCGGCACCGGGATCGGCACGTTGATGCCGACCTGGCCGACATCGATGTCTTCCTGGAAGCGGCGCGCCGCGGCGCCCGATTGCGTGAAGATCGCGGTGCCGTTGCCGTTCGGGTTGGCGTTGATCATCTCGATCGCCTCGTCGATGCTGTCGGCGTTGGCCAGGCACAGCACCGGGCCGAAGATTTCCTGGTCGTAGATCGTCATGCCGGGCTTGACGTCGGCGAACACCGTCGGGCCGACGAAGTTGCCCTTCTCGTAGCCGGGCACCGTGGGCTTGCGGCCGTCAAGCGCCAGGGTCGCGCCGTCGGCCACGCCGCGTTCGATCAGGCCGGTGACGCGGTCGTAGGCCGCGCACGACACCAGCGGGCCGACGTCGACGCCCTTCTCGGTGCCGGCGCCGATCTTCAGCGTCTTGGCCTTCTCGACCAGTTCGGGCACCCACTTCTGGGCCTCGCCGACCAGCACCGCGACCGACACCGCCATGCAGCGCTGGCCCGCCGCGCCGAAGCTGGCGCCGGCCAGTGCGTTGAGCGTTTGCTCCTTGTTGGCGTCGGGCATCACGATCGCGTGGTTCTTCGCGCCCATCATGCATTGCACCCGCTTGCCGGCCAGCGTGGCGCGGTTGTAGACATGGGTACCCACCTTGGTCGAGCCGACGAAGGAGATCGCCTTGATGTCTTTGTGATCGCAGATCGCGTTGACCACCTGCTCGCCGCCATGCACGACGTTGAGCACGCCGGCCGGGATGCCGGCTTCGAGTGCCAGTTCGCACAGGCGCATCGTGACCATCGGGTCCTGCTCGGAGGGCTTGAGCACGAAGGTGTTGCCGGTGACGATCGCCATCGGGAACATCCACAGCGGGATCATCGCGGGGAAGTTGAAGGGCGTGATGCCGGCGCAGACGCCGAGCGGCTGCAGCAGCGTGTAGGTGTCGACGCCATTGGCGACGTTGTTGGCCATCTCGCCCAGCTGCAAATTGCCGATGGCCGACGCATGCTCGACCACCTCGAGGCCGCGGAACACGTCGCCTTCGGCGTCGGGCAGGGTCTTGCCCTGTTCGGCCGTGAGGATCGCGGCCAGTTCGRCCATGTTCTCGCGGATCAACTGCTGGTACTTGAGGAAGATGCGGGCGCGCGCGCCGATCGGCGTCTTGCGCCAGGTCTTGAAGGCCTCCTTGGCGGAGTCGACCGCGGCGTCGACCTCGGCCGGCGTCGCGAACGGCACCTTGGCAAGCACCTCCTGCGTGGCCGGATTGACGATGTCGCGCCACTCGGTGGTCTTCGACTCGACGAACTTGCCGCCGATCAGCAGCTTGACGGTTGCGACCTGGGTCGCGGGTGTGGTTGTGGTGGCGTCCATGTGAACTTGTCTCCTTGGAATGGGGTCTTCAACAGCAGATGCTAGCTTTGCACTTTTGCAATAGCAATAGACAAATATGCACTTCCGATCTGCATAATTGCAGATCATGGATTGGGACAACCTGCGCTTTTTTCTTGAGCTTGCGCGCACCGGCACGCTGGTCGGCGCCGCGCGGCGGCTGGCGGTCGACCACACGACGGTGGCCCGGCGCATCCAGGCATTGGAGAAGCAGGTCGGCGGCGCCCTTTTCTCGCGCGAGGCCGACGGCCATCGGCTGACCGAGGCCGGCCGCCGGCTGCAGCCGCAGGTCGAGGCGATGGAGGCAGCCTTCCGCACGGTCGAGCGCTCGGCGCCAGCCTCGCAGGAGGGCTTGTCGGGCCTGGTGCGGATCGGCGCCACCGAAGGGTTCGGCACGGTGGTTCTGGCGCCACAGCTAGCGTTGTTCGCGCAGCAGCATCCGAAGCTTGTGATCGACCTGCTCGCGATGCCGCGGCTGGTGCATCTGTCGCGGCGCGAGGCCGACATCGTGATCTCGCTCGAACGGCCGGCGCGCGGCCCGGTGGTGGTGACCAAGCTCAGCGACTACGTGCTGCGCCTCTATGCGTCGAAGCAGTACCTTGCCAGGCACGATGCGATCCGCAGCCGCGAGGACCTGCGCGGCCACACCTTCATCAGCTATGTCGACGACCTGTTGTTCAGCAAGGAACTGCAGTATCTGGACGAGCTCTACAAGCCCGATTCGTTTGCGCTGCGCAGCACCAGCATCCTGGCGCAGCATCAGGCGACGGCGGCCGGCGCCGGCATCGCGGTGCTGCCGGCCTTCATCGCCGAGCGCGACAAGTCATTGCGGCGCGTGCTGCCGGACGAGGCCAACTTCACGCGCACCTTCTGGATGTCGGTGCCGGCGGAGACGCGGCACCTGGCGCGCATGAAGGCGGTGTGGGATTTCCTGCGCGAGACGGTGGTGGCGCAGCGGGAGGTGTTGATGCCGCAGGGGGCGACGGGCTGAGGGCGCCTTAGAGTGTTTGCGCCTTGAGGGCCTTGCCAAGCGCGCGGATCGCGGTCTCGACAGGCCCGGTGCGGCGTTCCAGTTCGGCGTTGATCACGGTGACCAAGGCGCGCAAGTCGCTGGGCTCGATGCTGAATTCTTCGTGCCCAGTGGTTTGATGGATCGGCGAGAGATGCTATGTGGGACTACTCGAGCGTGACCCGTTTAGCTAAAACGGGATTTCCTCAACCTCGTAGCAAAGGAGCCGGAAATGTCGACCACCCACAGTCCCACAAGCAGACCTTGGAGCCAAGCGAAGGCGCGATGCACTTCCTTGAGGTTGCAGAACTCGTCGGCGATTCGCAAGGCGGATGACGAGAGCTTGCGTGACCGTGACTCGGGCGTGCGAGAAGACTTAGCCATGAATGGCCTCCAGCGGGTTCGGACGACAGAAACCACCACTGCCGAGACCAATCGGAGGCGGCGACTCGAACAGGTTGGTCTACCACCCGCTTGCGCGAACCGGCGAGCCTCGCGGCTCCCCGTTAGAGCCCCCAAAAAAAGCATGGAAACATGAACGACGAAGCCGCAGAACCTCTGCGGGTGAATTGCGGCTTGCGTCGCAGCGGGTTGAGTTGGCGAACGCAGCAACAACTTTCAGCTGCGAGCCTCGTACAGCCGTTGTGGGCCCGAAGCAGCTATTCGTGGAACGCAATTACTCGCTCGAAAGCGGTCGCTCGCCCGTTTGACATCGGGCCGCGATTGCAGCGCGGCGGATCAGCGAATCGGCCGCGGAGACCGGCGCAGGCCGCCCGGAATTTCTAGACTGGGTCTTTTCCCGAGGAGTCCGTCGATGAGCGTCATACTGTAGCTGCGCCTCAAGACCTTGCCACGGCGACGCGGCGCTGAGTACCAAGTCATGGCAGCAAACTTTGAATCCACGCTGTGCGGCGGTATCCTGCACCTGCTGCTGCGCTCCGATGACGGGCCCAACAGCATGGACGCTGCCTGGCTCACCGCGCTCGAAGCAAGCCGGGTCGGGCGGATGGGGACGCGTCGGTTCGCGTGGTCCTTCTGTCGGCGTCCGGTCCGATGTTCTGCGCCGGCGCGAATTTCGTGGGCATGCGCAACAGCGCCCTGAACCAGGGTTTTGCCGGCTCGCCGCAGGCGCGGCTGATCGCGCGCCTGACAACGTTCGACAAGCCGCTGCTCGCGGCGTGCATGGCAAGGCCATTGGCGGAGGGGCGACGCTGCTACTGCATTGCGATCTGGTGGTGGCCGCGGCCGACACTCAATATCGTCTGCCCTTCACCGGCCTGGGGGCCGTGCCGGAGCTGGTGTCGAGCTGGCTTCTGCCGCGCGCGGCCGGCTCGAAGCTGGCCAACGAGCTGCTGCTGATCGGCAAGGTCTTTGATGCCGAGACCGCCAAGCGTGCCGGCCTGATCAACGAACTCGTGTCGCCCGGCGAGGAACTCGCGCTGGCGTGTCAATGGGCGGCGCAGTTGGCCGCGCTGGCGCCACGTTCGGTGCAGGCGAGTAAGCGCCGGCTGCGTGAGGCCCAGCATGTCGACTTGATGACGGCCATCGTCACCGAGGGCGAGGCCTTTGCCGCAGCGACAGCCTGCCCCGAGGTCCAGGAGGCCACGACGGCCTTTCTGGAAAAACGCCGCCCCGCCCTTTCCAAGTTTCACTGAGCGCGGCCGCCGTCTCGGGTTCGGGACAAGAGAGATTGATGTTCGACTACGTCGTGATGGGCGATGACGCGCTGGCGGACGTGGACAGCCGCCTGCGGGTGCATGGCGTCGCAGGCTTGCGGGTCGCTAACGCCTCCGTCATGCCGCCCCTGATCCGCTTCAGCACGACGGCGGCGACGGTGACGATCGGAGCCGCCGACATGATTCGTGAGGCCGCGGCTATGAGCGATGTCAAGGCAATAGGAGATCGACGCCTGATCCACGAGCGCAAGGTCATCTGCAAAGGTTATCTGCGCCCCGATGGCCTTTGGGACATCGAGGGTCGGATGGCCGACGTCAAGACCTTCCCTGTCGTACTGGCCGAAGGCAGCACAATCGAGGCGGGCCAGAGCTATCACGGCATGACGCTGTGCCTAACCCTGGACGACGAGTTCACGATACGCGCAGTGGCGCTGGTGATGAGCGAGGCACCCACCAGCGAATGCCGTGGCGATGCCCTGCCACCAGCAACTGGTCGGCCTGCGCATCGCCCCCGGCTTCTCGCAACAGATCAAGAAGATGTTCGGCCGTACCCGCGGCTGCACGCATCTCACCGAACTTCTGCTGCCGATTGCGACGACCGCCTTCCAGGCCATACCGATGGGACGCGCCCTGGCGGCGCCGCGCAACCAGCAGGATGCCGAGGGCTCTTTCCGCGCGCCGACGGCAGCTTGCGGCCGACTGTAACCGGCGGGCGGTAGCCAAGCCCGGGATGTCCACGAACTGGACGGCGGAGACGAAGGTCCGCTGCTGGCCGCAAGCGCGCTGTAGTACGCGGCCGATGCTGGGCGATAGCAACTGGCCTCAAGTAGGCTCCTATCGGTGTGCCAGCAAGTCGCCGCCGACCTTCGAGACCTGCCGTGCATCAAGCGGAAGTTCGACAGCGGCCCCGAATACCTGGGGAGAAGCCAAATCACCGGCGGTTTGCGTGTGGATGGCCTAACTCTTCTTGGAGGTCTTCGCGAAGAACTGCGTCGGCTGGTGCTGAACGGCCTCACTGGCGCACTTAGGGCAACGCAAGCGAGCAGTCTCATGCTCAGCGACGTGTTCAATGTGCTCGAAAACCTCGCCGCACTTTGCACAACGATACTGGTACGTAGGCATGGCATTTCTCCACCGCAGGATCGGGATGCGCAGGTCCGACCTATGAGGCAAGCGCCCGCTCCTAGCGTCACATCCTACGACGATGGCGCCGCCTTGGAAACCCTTTTTCGAGAGCGTGGTGGAAGGTCAGCCAATGGCCCGGCCGCACCCTGCCACCTCCGCGCCGGCGCCAGGGGGCCCACTGCGGACCTTGCAGTTGCTCCTGAGCAGACATTCGCGGAGCAGAGATCGGTCTACGCGGCCAGCAAGGCGGCGGTAATCTCACTGACCAAGACTTGCCTGCCGAACTGCCGCCGAGTGGCGTGCGCGTCAACGCGGTGAGCCCCGCGCCGACCCGTGCGTCGCTGTACGGCAGGCTCGGCATGGGCGCGGCGACGCCCTTCGTCATCCATCTGCCGGCCAAGTACGAGCATCGAGAGGAGCCCGAGAGCGGCCTCATGCAGGTGCTCCAAACCATGAGCACAGAACCGGATTTCGTGGAGGCACGGGTGCATTGCTCGCAGGGCGATCCGGACACGTTCGTTCCTGGATCCTGTATGTGGTTTCGAGCGCGGCCCGGAATCTGCTCGCAAGCGCAGCGGAGCCATGCTCACGCCCTGGCGATCACACGCATCGGCCATGGCTAGGGCCGTGGGAGCGGCGTCAATGCCCATGGGGACGCGTGCACGTCAAGAGCTTGGTTCTTCAGGGGAGATATGCGTGCCCCTGGGTACGTCCGGTCGCCGTGGCCCAGCCGTGCCCATCGACATGGAGCTTGTGTACTTCGCACGCGGCCGCAGCATGAAGGCCTGCGTACGTTGCTCCAAGGCATGCGCCATCCAGCCAGCCGTTCGACTCAGAATCCAAAGGGCTGCGGCGCTGTACGGCGGCATGCCGAGCGCGTGGACCAGCGCCGTCAGCGCGGCAGCGATGCCAGGATGCGCGCGCGCCTCGACGCGGGCTTCGTCGATGAAGGCGAGAAAGCGACGCACCTTGGCATCCGCCGGCTGCAGCGTTGCAACCAGTTCCAGGATGTAGTCGGCGCGCGGGTCACCGGCGGGGTAAAGCGGATGATTGAAGCCGAACGTGGTGGCGCCGCGTTCCCGCAGCAGGGTCAGCAGTGCCGCCACTTTTCCGGGAGCGAGCGGCTTATAAAGCTTCTCGTCGATATGGTCCGTCGCAGCGCCGGCAGAAAAGCCCGAGTGGGCGCAGATCGCCGCGGCCACGCAGTTGAAGAGATCGCTATCGGTCGAGGCGGCCACCCGAGCCGCAAATGTGGCTGCGGCCAGTTCGTGGTCCGCCAGCATGATGAGCACACTGTCGACCACGGCCAAGCGCTCCGGCGTGCGTGCGATGCCCGTGGCGCGCAATACCAATTGCGACAGCGATTCTCCTGCGCGTCGCTCTAAGAAGCTTCGCGAAGGCCCGAGCAGGCCCAGGCTCCCTGCCATGGTTTGCAGGATCAAGCGCGCCGAGAGCGCTGTGCCGGCTCCACCGAGCTCCTCCGCGCCCCTTCCACCCATGCCCAGTGCAAGCACTGCGCCGGCAAGCACCTTGCCGACATCCGAGCTGCTGGTAAGGGTGCTGGTGCGGCGCAGTTGGGCTCGCACGTCCGGCGGCGTCTGGATGGCCGGCCACGGCGCCGTATCGGGTTGCCAGATGCCGGTCAGCAACAAGTGCACGGTCGCTTCGAAAAGGGCACCCGAGCGCGCCAACTCCGGTGCCGGCCTGTGACGGTAGATAGGTCCTTGCTCGCCAATACATGTGATGCTGGTGCTGATGATCGGGTCGCCCCAGCGCATCGAAGTGGCCGCAGCGCTGATGCGGCTGGGTGCCCCCCGCCGACGCGCGCCAAGGCGCTCGATGTCCGCGCGCGCATACACGCTGCGTCCCGTCTTCGGGTTGCGAACTCTGCGCACCAGCCCGCGGCTCACGTAGGCATAGAGGGTGGCTGGTTTGACATCGAGGCGTGCAAGGACCTCTTCGGAACTCAGGAAGTCACCTTCGCCTTCTTTCATGTTGATCTCAATAATCAATATTGCTCAATGTCAACGTGAATTGTAGATTCATCGCACTGGGCCTTTCCAGCAACCATCGGAGTGGGACATGAATGCATCGATTGGGCTAATGCGCTTGTGCAGCGGACTGGGGCTGCTCCTAGGGGCATGGCTGTGCACTTTTGCGTATGCCGCAGATACAGCGCCTGCCTTCTATCCGTCGAAGCCGGTGACCATCGTCGTTCCCTTCACGCCTGGTGGCAGCCCGGACTTGCTGGCCAGATCGCTGGGACAGAAGCTCGCCGAAACGTGGGGCCGGCCGGTGGTGATCGAGAACCGTCCCGGGGCCGGCGGCAACATCGCCGCCGCCGGCGTGGCAAAGGCAGCGCCTGATGGCTATACGCTCCTGATGGGCACTGACGGGCCATTGGCCATCAATCCACTTTTGTATGAGCGCCTGCCTTTCAATCCCGAGAAAGACTTCGTGCCAGTGAGCCTGCTGGCGAGCGTGGACTTCATGCTCGTCACTGCCCCTGGGTTTCCGGCCCGCAGCACGCGGGAGTTGATCGCACTGGCAGGGAGCCAGCGTCCGCCTTTCACCTACGGCTCGGCCGGCAAGGGAAGTCAGCATCACATGGGCATGGAGCTTTTCAAACGCATGGCGCAAGTCGATCTGGTCCATGTGCCCTACAAGGGCGTGATGCCGGCAGTCTCGGATGTGATGGGCGGCCACGTCTCGATGATGTTCGTGTCGCTCTCCTCGGGCGCAGCTTATGTCCGGTCGGGAAAGCTGAAGGCGATCGCCGTCACGGGCAGGCAGCGCTCGCCTCTGGCGCCAGGCGTTTCGACGATTGATGAATCCGGATTGCCCGGCTTCGAGCTGCGGGCGTGGTTCGGCTTGCTGGCACCTGCCGGCACGCCGCCAGAGATCGTGTCGCGCATCCATATGGATGCCGCCCGAGTTCTTTCTTTGCCCGAGCTCAAAGCCCGCCTGAGCGAGGAAGGCTTTCAGGTCCAGAGCGGATCGCCGGAGAACTTCGCGCAGTTCATCCATGCCGAAGGCGAGCGCTGGAAGCAGGTGGCCGCGGTCAAAGGCATTCGCGCTGACCAGTGATTCATATCTTTACACGAGGACCCGATCATGAATGAAGTCTCGAACGAGCTCGCAGCCCAGGCCCGCAACGCGGGGCAGCACGATGTCACCTGGCATGTCGACGAGATCCCGTGGACGCAGCTGACCGGCCTCTTCATTCAGAAGGCCGGCTACAAGCAGGTGGTGGACAACGTATTCTCGAACAATGCCTACAGCATCGAGCTCACCAGGGTGGGACCAGGCGGCTCCTCGCCCACGCACATCGAGCCGCATGCGCACGTCTTCTACGTCATCTCCGGGCGCGGGGAGGTGAGGGTGGGCGACGAAGTCAAGGAAGTCCGGCCCGGTTCCGTCAGTCCCATCGCCGCCGGCGATCCGCATTCCTTTCGCGTGCTCGGTGATGAGTCGCTGGAGATGCTGGTGATCTACCATCCTCCGCGCCAGCGCAGCGAGGCAAAAGCGCCCGTGCCAATGCCGCCGACGGGCACCGCTGGCGCCCTGAAAGCCCGCGTGCATGCGAAACGCGCCGAAGCAGAGGGTGTTCTCAGCCTGGAGCTGCGGCCTGAATCGGGTCACTCATTTCCGGCGTTCGACGCCGGAGCGCACATCGACGTGCACTTGCCGAACGGCATGATACGCAGCTACTCCCTATGCAATTCCGCGGGTGAGACCGACCGCTACGTGGTGGGCGTGCAGAAAGATCGCGCAAGCCGTGGCGGCTCGCGCTACGTGCACGAGCAGTTGACCGCGGGCACGGTGCTGGAGATCTCTAGGCCGCGCAATAACTTTCGCTTGAACGAACAGGCTGAGCACTCGGTGCTGATCGCAGGCGGCATCGGCATCACGCCGCTGCTGTGCATGCTGCGGCGGCTGCACGCGCTCGATCGCTCAGTGGAGTTGCTCTACTGCGCACGCTCACGTGGCGAAGCTGCCTTCGTCGGCGAGATCGAGGCGATGGGTGTGCCGGTCAGTTTGCATATCGATGACGAGCACGGCGGTGCACCGGACCTTCGGGCATTTATGAAGGTACGGTCACCGACGGCGCACTTCTACGCCTGTGGCCCTGCACCGATGCTCGATGCGTTCGAGCGCATCTGTCGAGAGCTTGGGTGCGCGCGGGCGCATGTGGAGCGCTTCGCAGGACGGGCAGCACCGGCCTCGCCTCAGGCGCGTAACCGTTACCGTGTGGAACTGCGCCGCAGCGGACGGCAACTGCACGCCGAAGTCGGAAAGCCGCTACTGCAAACTCTGCTCGACGCCGGTGTCGAGGTGGAGCACAGCTGCACGCAGGGTGTGTGTGGCGCGTGCAGAACCCGGGTGCTTGCAGGTGAACCAGACCACCGAGACACTGTGCTCGAGCCGGGAGAACGTGCAGCCGGTGAAGTGATGATGGTTTGCGTCTCCGGTTGCAAATCGGACCTGTTGGTGCTCGATCTCTGAGGCGGGGCCGCCCGCCCGGGGGGCGTCCAATCGACTGCTGAGCTGAAGTCGCGAATGCACGTCAGGCTGAGCGGTGCTGTGGGTATTTCGACCCTTGTGTCATGACTGCGCGCCAGGTTGCACGCGGCGCCACGCCGCTTTCCGTCCGCATGACCATGTCATAACTTCCCTCGATTTAGGCCAGATCCCGCCAAACACCAGATTCGCCGCAACGTGGAGCTCATTGCAGACGTTGGAGTTGCTCCAAAGTGAAGTCGCCCAGTAACCGCCGATGAGCTCCCGATGGCGGAGGATTCGCGGCGGCGCACGACGCGCCGTTTGGCGTCTTCGTCATGCTTGAGTCGGCGTCCAGCGCTTGCTTCCGAGGAAGATGCCATGGTTTTCCCCCGGCCGGTTGAACCCGTAGGTCTTCGACCCGGTCCAATCGAATCGCGAGGCGAGCTCCGCCACGGGTGCGGGCTTCACGCATTCATGGACCTGAAC